>CAZPRX010000008.1:0-16133 GCA_964588835.1 uncultured Muribaculaceae bacterium | reverse complement strand
TTAATTTAATCAATTATGAAAAAAATTCTTTCTCTGGCAGTTATCCTTTTATTTATATCCTCGGTTGCCGGAGCACAATCAAGATTCGGAATAAAAGCGGGTCTGAATTTTAACACACTTCAGGATGTAACAGAGAGCGGCTCTGTTGAAAACGCCTGGAAAGCACAGACAGGATACCACTTTGGCGTAGCTTGGCAAATTAAGGTTCCGCTTCTGGGACTTGCAATCCAGCCTGAGCTTATGTATTCAAAAGTGAAAACTTCTTTTGTAGATGCTTATATGGCTTCTCCTCCTACAAATCCAAATTTTGTTAGTCCTCAGTCACCAATTATGTTTAGTCCCACAGAGATAGAGCTAGACTATTTAACACTTCCAATAAACCTTCAACTTGGAATTGATATGCTGGTTTTCCGCCCGTTTATAGTGGTTAGTCCATATATCTCCTTCGCACTTCAGAAGGGTGCAGATTTGGAAGATCGGGACTGGGATGATATTAACAGGTTCAATTACGGAGTAGGTGCCGGTATAGGAGTTGATATCTGGAAGCTCCAGATTATGGCTAAATACAACTGGGGCCTTGGTAAACTTGAGTCAGCAACCAATACAACATGGGAGCAGAAGTACGAAAGTGCTAAACTTCAGGGATTTCAGGTTTCGGCTGCATTCTTGTTTTAAAAATAATGGGTAAGAAAATCTGTGTTTACTGCTCATCGAGCAATATCCTTGACAAGAGATACCTTGAGGCCGCTAACAGTTTTGCTGAAGCGGCTTCTTCTCATAATTGGACCGTTATCTGTGGCGGGAGCCGCAAAGGGTTAATGGGTGTAATTATTGACAGGATGCTTGAACTGCAAGGGCGTGTAAGGGGGGTGATGCCTGCCTTTATGAAGGAGGTTGAATTTGAGCACGAAAGCCTTGATGATATAATTTTTGTTGATTCAATGGCAAGAAGAAAAGAGCTGCTCAGGGAGGATACCCATGCAGTTGTTGCTCTGCCGGGAGGAATCGGGACAATTGAGGAGTTTATTGAAACCTACACTTTAAAAAGACTCGGCCTTTATGACGGGGCAGTTGTTATCCTCAACCTGGACGGATTTTTTGACCCCATGCTAAATATGTTTAATCATCTGGTTAACGAAAAGATGTTGAACAGAAACTGGTCTGAATCGTTAATAATAGCAAAGAGCGTTGATGAGCTTACGGAGGTAATCGAAAAAGTGACTCCTCAAAGACTACAGCCTTCGCATTATGCTCCTTGTTAGATTCAGATTACTGCTACGTACCTAAAACCTAAACCTGTATTATGGATATTAAAACTATCCGCAAAGATATTGAGAGTGAATGGATAATGTTTGACGAGATGCTCAGGAACACCCTGGAAAGCAACTCGGCATTGCTTAATTCCATTAACTCCTATCTTATGGAGAGCACAGGGAAACAGATTCGTCCTCTTCTCTCGATTCTGGCTTCAAAGGCCTGTGGAAAACCTCACAGATTGACAATCTCATGCGATGTTGTCTCTGAAATGATTCACACAGCTACACTTCTTCATGACGATGTTGCAGACGATTCAAGATACAGGCGAGGCAAAGAGACAGTCCAATCCAGGTTTAATCCGGCTGCGTCCGTGCTTACGGGAGATTACTGGCTTGCGAGGGCACTTACTCTTATTGTACACGAGAAGGACATGGATGTAATGGGGTATTTCACCAAGGCTGTGCAGGAGCTCTCTGAGGGTGAGCTTTTCCAGATGCAGAAGGCTGATTCACTAGACACTACTGAAGAGGATTACTACAGAATAATTGCTCAGAAGACATCCAGCCTTTTTATAGCTGCAATTCAGAGTGCGGTCTCAACTGTTAGCTCGGATGAAAAGGTTGTGGAGAGTATGGGGAAATACGCATATCATCTTGGCCTGGCTTTCCAGATAAAGGATGATATCTTTGACTATGCTCCTCAGATGAATACCGGTAAACCGGCAGGGGGAGATATAATGGAGAAGAAGCTTACCCTTCCGCTTATTGCTGCTCTTAAAGAGTCAAGTGCCACGGAGAGAGAGCAGCTGCTAGAGGCTATAAGAGTTGCCGGTCCGGAAGACAGAGGTCTGGCAGAAAAGGCCCTTGAAATGGTGGAAAAGTACAACGGAAAACAGATTGCACAAAAAGCTCTTGAGGAGCAGTGCAAAAAAGCATTAGATTGTCTGGACGTTCTGCCGGACAGCATATATAAAAAGCATATCATTGCTCTTACAAAATATATGGGGAGTAGGGAGAGTTAAGAATTATTTTGATCCGAACAGCTCTTTGTGAGCTATCTCCAGCTGATTCCAGAAATCCTCTCCAAAAGCAAAAATAAGGGGTTCCCGTAGAAATACATATACGGGAATCCCCTCTTTTTTACCTTTTGTGAATGCATCTTTGCAGATGTGCCACTCGTGAAGATTGAGAGCATACATTCCATTAGAAAGTTTTGAGACCCTTATGGGGTATAACCAGCAAGATGCCGGTTTTCTGAACTTAGTGTCTCCTTTAACATGTGCGACCTCTATGCCGCAAAAACAGTTTCCTTCGCTGTCAAATTGTGTGTATACACACTCTTCACCATCCACCAGCGGGGTTACAAGGTCGCCGTCACTATCCAGAACAAAGGGACCCTGCTCCTCAATGGAGCGGATCCCTTCTGGTCTGAGATGTTTTTTAAAATTTTCGTATTCGCTTGTGAGAGTATCGCACTCACCCTTTTCAAGAGGAGCTCCGCTATCTCCGATTATGCAGCAGACTCCGTGACAAACAGGGTAGTCGCATGCAAATTTCTCAGTGAGAATTGCAGATGATACAAGGTAATTGCCGATTTCTATCACAGGGCTCATACGGTACAAAAGTGTTGCTTATTATTATTTAGTTTCAACTGCCTTACCGTTCATTACAACCTCAATCTGGTTGCCCTGGGTAAGCGTTTGCTTGATAAAATTTGTCACCTTTTCCGGGGTTATACTCTTAAGAACGCTCTCATAAGTAGAGTGCATATCCTTACCAAGCATAAAGCGGTTGTTGATTACTCCCAGCCAATAGTTGTTTTCGCGTAGATTCTGGGTATATGTCTTTTGCATGTACTCCATTATCTTTGAAAAGTCCTCAGCTGAGACACCCTTATCCATGATAACTCCAATCTCCTTGTGTGCTCTGTTGAGAAGTCTCTCTCTCAAGGCAACATCGGTATCAAAGCCAAACAGGAATGTAAAGCTGTCTTCAGGATAGTATGAAACAGACATATTAACACCTACTCCATATGTTCCACCCTCCTCTTCACGGATTGTACGAGTGAATACCTGGTCAAATACCTGTTTTGTTATACTGGCTAGAATCGTGTTCTCAACAGTATAAGGCAATTTGCCGGAGAATATAGTGTAAACAGTAGCCTTAGGTGTTTGCATCTCCTTTTCAAAATGAGTAACCACTTTGCCTTTAACAGGAGTAAGACCTACATTTGCCCAGTTCTCTTTCTGGCTCTTGTTTGAAGGCAGGGATGCAATGTATGTTTCAACAAGTGGTTTAAGAGTGTTTTCGTCAACATTTCCCACGAAGATGAATACAAAGTCAGAAGCGTTTGCAAATCTCTGGCGGTAAAGTTCCAGTGATTTTGCATAATCAACTTTGTTTAGCATATCAAGGGTCATCCTGTTTGCATATGCGTTGTCGTTATAAAGAACCTTGGTGAGCGTGTCTGAGAAGGCAACCATAGGCTGAGCCTCTGCGTTCTCAAGCTGAGCCCTCATTCTTCCTACATAAGCCTTAAATGCCTCCTGATCTTCTCTTACATCTGTGAAATTCAGATAGAGCAGCTGCATAAATGTCTCGATGTCCTTAGGAGTAGATGCTCCATTTATGGATTCGTTCTGAATACTTATGCTTGGTCTTAGGGTTACATTTTTTCCTGCAAGTACTTTGCGGAGATCTGTAACATTATATTTGCCAAGACCACCTGATGTTGCAACTGTTGTAAGATCTTTTGCGTTTATGATGTTGTCTAATCCTATAAGTGATAAACCACCTTTTGAGTTAGCAGCAAAAAGAATCTGGTCCTCTTTGAAGTCGGTCTTCTTGATAACAACTGTTGCTCCGTTTGAGAGGTTCCAGACAGTTGAGTTGCTCATAGGGTCCTTAAGCTCTGAAAGAACTTTACCTGCAGCAGGTGCTACCGGTACAAGCGGCTCGTTTGATACGGTCTCCTGATATGCGGCAACCTCCTGGGCTTTAGCAGCTGTAAATGTAGCAAGGATCTCCTCTTTAGAAGGTTTTGCAAGACCGGCCTTATCTGGCATCATTAGAGCTATGGCAACGTTCTCTTCTCTTGGAAGGCTCATTGCATACTGGTTTACCTGCTCAACAGGAACGTTAGGAGCAACCTGCTGCATCATAGTGTAAAGAGTCTCAATTCCCGGATAAGCTTCACCTGTAAGGAAGTGGTTCAGAACCTGGCTTACGTAGTAGCTGTTCTTCTGTTTTTCTCTTTCATTATAAGTCTGCTCCAGCCTGCTCATATATGTTGCTTTAGCACGCTCATATTCAGATGCAGTGAAACCGTATCTTTTAACACGTTCTGCTTCGTTTGTAAGAATGGTAAGGGCCTCATTGATTTTGCCCTCCTTTGCACTTGCACTTAAGCTAAGGGCGTCTTTAGTCTGAGCAATAATGTATCCGCCATAGTTAGCGTAGGCAGAAGTAAATGGAGAATCTGGTTTTTGAGAAATCTCACTTAGCCTTGCTGAAAGCATATTTGAGACAACATTGTTCATAAATTCCATAACAACACCTATTGCTGTACCTCTTGCCTCAACAGGGAGTACATCGTGCTTGTACATAAGCATAAGCTCGGTTGTGCTTGCCTCAGGATCTGAAGCAATACCTATAACCGGCTCTTTTGTATCAGGAACAGGAAGTTGTATTCTTTCAGCAGGGTTCTCATGTTTAGGGATTGCTCCAAACAGAGTCTTGATTTGATTCTCAACAGCAACAGGATCAATATCTCCTACTACAATTATACCTTGGTTGTCTGGACGATACCATTTTTTGTAGTAAGATCTCAGATCTTCATATGTAAAATTGTTAATGACATCCAGAAGACCTATAGGAAGTCTGTGTCCATATCTGCTGTCCGGCATAATCTCAGGGAATATCTTTTCGTACATTCTGAGAAATGCGCTGCTGCTTGTACGAAACTCCTCTCTGATTACCCCTCTCTCTTCGTCAATGTCTTTATCTGTTAAAGATATAGCACATGACCAGTCTCTCAGGATTAGAAGACATGAATCTATAATTCCCTGTCTTTTTACAGGGACACTTGATATATTGTATACAGTCTGATCTAATGATGTGTATGCGTTAAGGTTTACTCCAAACTTCACGCCTATGGTCTCCAGGTATGAGATAACTCCGTTTCCGGGGAAATTCTCTGTTCCGTTGAAAGCCATGTGCTCCAGAAAGTGGGCAAGCCCTCTCTGGCTCTCCTCCTCAAGGATGGAGCCTACCTTCTGAGCGATGTAGAACTCTGCCTGTCCTTTTGGTTCGCTGTTCTGGACTATGAAATATGTAAGTCCGTTCTCAAGTACACCCGAGCGCACTTTAGCGTCAAGCGGGAGTTTTGGGGGCATCTGTGCAAAAGCCGAAATGGCTATGAAGAGTGCCGCCAATGAAGTTAAAAATCTTTTCATTTGCAGTTGGTTTAATTATAAAATAAGCAATCACAAATATATCCAATATTTTGCATCGTTTCTGAGTTTTTTATATTTTTGTGAGAATCGTAAATAAAATACTATCAAATGAAACAATTCAAGACATTTTTGGCAATTTGTGCAGTGGCACTGTTGTCTATCGGTAACGTACAGGCACAAGACCTTGCAGCCGCAACGGAAACCTATAACGCAGCAGCAACATCTTTGAACGATGGCAACTATATCTCTGCACTTGAAAATTTCAACAAAGCGCTAAAAATGCTTGAGGGTTTGGGTGAAGAGGGGCAGACAATGCTTGCTGAAGCAAAGAGCATCATACCTCAGATTCACCTGAGATACGGCAAGGAACTTGCTGCATCAAAGGATATTGACAACGCTGTTCTTCAGCTGAAAAAGGCAATAGAGACAGGCAAGAGTTATTCGGTTGCTGATGTTGTTACCGAAGCTACGGATCTCCTACCTCAAGTATTGATGGCAGATGCAAATGCACTACTGAATGAAGGCAAATTTGCAGAGGCTGTAGTTGAGTACGGCAGGGTTCTTAAGGCAGATCCTGAAAACGGAACAGCTTACCTCAGAATCGGGATGGCACAAAGCCGCCTTAATAAGGAGGCCGAGGCTGTAGCAGCATTTGAGAAGGCATCTGAGCTGGGAGAGAAAGATAATGCATCAAAACAACTCTCTGTGATTTATCTCAAGAAGTCAGCAGCTTTACTGGGAGCAAAGAACTGGGCAGGCGTTTTGGAAAATGCTCAGAAATCAAACGATTACAATGAGACTGGTCAGTCACTTAAACTATTGGGCCTATCAGCTGTGCAGCTGAAGAAATTTGACCAGGCGATAGATGCTCTTGAGAAGTACTACGCTATGGATACTAATGCAAAAGACAAATCATCTACCCTTTATAATCTTGCAACTGCATACGAAGGTAAAGGAAACAATGCGAAAGCCTGCGGTTATTACAAGCAGATTCTTACAGATCCTACATACAAGCAGATTGCAGAGTATAAGGTGAAAACCCAGCTTAAGTGCAATTAAGGAGAGAACTAGAACTGCTGGCTCCGGCCAGAAATTTGGAAATCGGCATTGCAGCAACAGATTGCGGTGCCGATTCTCTCTATATTGCAGGTCCCTGTTTTGGTGCAAGAGAGGCTGCCGGCAACTCAATGTATGATGTTGAGAAACTGGTAAAATATGCGTCAAGGTACAAGACCAGGGTGTTTCTTGTTCTCAACACAATTCTGTACGATAAGGAGATAAAAGAGGCAGAAAAAATTGCCCGGCAGGCGTATGAGGCGGGTTGTTCGGCCTTAATTATCCAAGACCTGGGTCTTCTTAAGGCGGAGATGCCCCCGATTCCTCTATTTGCCTCAACCCAGACAAATATTAGAACTGTTGAGCAGGCAAAAATGCTTGAGGCTTTAGGGTTTAGCAGACTCATTCTCGCCAGGGAGCTTTCAATCAATCAAATAGAGGAGATAAGGGAGAATACAACAGTTGAGCTGGAGAGTTTTATTCATGGTGCGCTTTGTGTCTCATACAGCGGGCAGTGTTATATGAGTGAGCGGTTAACCGGGAGGAGTGCAAACAGGGGGGCCTGTGTTCAGGCATGCAGGTCAAGATACAATCTGGTTGACTCAAAGGGGAAGATACTTGTTAAGGATAAGCCACTTCTATCATTAAAGGACCTGAATCTTGGAGAGCATATTCCTCAGCTTGCAAATGCCGGGGTCTCATCATTCAAGGTGGAGGGGCGGCTTAAGAACATATCCTACATAAAGAATGTCATCAGATATTACAGGATGCTGCTTGACACATTTATGGATAATGAAGGAGGTTTTTCCCGTGCGTCGCTTGGGAGGCTGCACGGAGGTTTTACCCCAAGGCCTGAGAGTACATTTAACAGGGGTTATACAAATCTCTTCATTGACGGAAAGAGGGGTATGTGGAACAGCGGAGATATTGCAAAGGCATCGGGAGAGCTGGTTGGGACTGTAAAAAGTGTGGCTCCGGAACGTGGCGGGTCCACCAGGATTGAGCTGCAAACATATGCGAGGATTGAAAATGGTGACGGAATCTGTTTTACCGACTCTAAGGGCGAGGTGCTGGGGACAAGGGTAAATGTGGCTTCTCAGGGCTTTCTTGAAATAAATGACAGGCTTGACATTACTCCGGGAACAAATATCTACAGAAATTTTAACAGGCTCTTTGAGAAGGAGCTTGAGAATAACATGCCTAAGAGGCTTATTGATGTTCAGGTTACAGTTAGTGCTAGTCCGGAAGCTATTGTTGCAAATGGTTTTTCAGAAGATGGGGTCTCTGTTTCAGTGAGAGTTGATGGTCCCTTTGATGTTGCAAAAAACAGAGAGAGGGCCGCAGATTCAATAAAAACGCAGTTGTCAAAAAGTTCAGGAATTTATCTCTTCTCTGCACAATTAGTTGATGCCGGTATCTTGCCATTTCTCCAGATTTCACAGCTTAACAGCATCAGAAGAGAACTTGCGGAAAAATTTGATAAGGCGGCAGAATCTGAAAAGACATGGATGCGTGAAAATACTTCTGTCCCTTCAAAAAATGGAAAGGGCACGGATTTTAATATGACTCTGTCCGGAAAGAGACTTACATATTTGGCAAATTCATCAAATTCACTATCTGAGAAGCTTTACAATGAGTTGGGTGCGGATTCTGTGGAGAGGGCCTTTGAGCTGGAGCCGCCTGCTGAAGTGGAACTTATGAGATGTAAATATTGTATCAAATACGAACTGGGCAGGTGTCCTGCAGAGGGTTACCGTGGAAAAACAGATGAGCCGCTCTATCTTGAAAACGGTGGGCGTAGGTTCAGACTCGGTTTTGACTGTGGTAAATGTGAAATGGTTATCTTTGGGTAAATTTTCAGTGGATGAGATTTTCTGATGTTATAGGTTTAGATAGGTTGAAGAGTGAGCTTGTAAAAGTTGCGGATTCAGGCAGAATTCCTCATGCGATGCTTTTTACAGAGGATGCCGGATTTGGGGCATTGCCTCTGGCCCTCTCTTTAATCCAATACATCTCCTGTAAGAATAAAACAGATGGAGACTCATGTGGCAAATGCCCCTCTTGCAGTAAGATATCTAAGATGATACATCCGGATCTTCACTTTGCATTTCCAGTATCGGCAACATCCTCAGGCGGTGCGAAGCAGACAAGCGACAACTTTATCTCCACGTGGAGAGAGTCGGTTTTGTCAAACCCATACATGACGGAGCAGCAGTTTAATGAAGCGTGCGGAGTGGAGAATAAGCTGGGCAGGATTTCTGTTGCCGAGGCATCGGCTATATTCAGGAAGCTCACAATGACCTCATTTGAGGGCGGAAATAAATATCTTGTTATCTGGCTTGCCGAGAGGATGAATCAGGAGACCTCTAATAAACTTCTCAAACTACTTGAGGAGCCGCCTGCGGGGACTTTCCTGTTTCTTATCAGTCAGTCACCTGAGAGGGTTCTTCTTACGATTCAATCCAGATGCAGGCTGGTAAGGGTGCCTCCGGTAGAGACAAAGGCACTAGCCTCATATCTGAAGAGCAAGTTTTCGTTTAATGATAGCGAAGCTGTTTTATGGTCAAGAATTTCCGGCGGAAGTGTGAGCAAGGCAGTGGCACTGATTGCAGAGTCTCAGGCTCACAGCAGAAGTGATGAACTTACGGCCATGTTAATAAACTCCTCATTGTCTAAAGACCTGGGTGGAGTTATAAGTGCATGGGAGGAGGTTGCTCAGCTCACCAGGGAGGGCCAGCTCGGCTTTTGCCGAACACTGCTGGAGAACATCAGAAGAATTTATATGTTGAGTATAGAGGCCCATGATATATCTTTCATACCGGACAACCGGAGGGAGATGTATCTTCAGTGGGCAAAAAGGATAAATCCCGCCTTCTTTCAAAAGGGGGCAGATATTGTAAACGGAGCCATGGCTGATATAGAGAGGAATATAAATCCTAAATATATTTTTGCAGACCTCGGTAACCGCTTTTTTCTAACTTTGTAGCAATTATGGATACTACTAATATTAAATATGACTGCACCAGGGGAACCACAGCTCAACGCTCAGATGAGGGGGAACTTGCATGCTGTCTCAATGGTGGGTGCTGTAAGCTAAATGTTTTTGACTGGCTATGCGGCATTCCGGATCTGGATAGGGATGAGATTTACGAGATAAGATTCAAGAATACCAGAAAATCATTTTTCAGAAACGAATCTGGAGCCTCTCTGTCTGTAGGGGATATTGTGGTTGTAGAGGCCACAAACGGCCACGATGTGGGACTTATTACCCTTAAAGGTCCGGTTATAGGCAGACAGATGAAGAGGCACAATATCAACCCTGCAACCTTTGAGTTCAAAAAGATTTACAGAAAAGCAAGAGTTCTCGATATTGAGCGTTGGCAGGAGGCCATTGCAAGAGAGCACAAGACAATGATTCGCTCAAGGCAAATTGCCTCTCAGCTTGAGCTTAATATGAAGATAGGAGACGTGGAGTTTCAGGGAGATGGGACAAAGGCGATATTCTATTATATTGCAGACGAAAGAGTTGACTTTAGGCAGCTTATAAGGAATTTTGCTGAGGAGTTCAGGATAAGGATAGAGATGAAGCAGATAGGGGCCCGTCAGGAGGCGGGGCTTATAGGCGGTATAGGTGTTTGTGGTCAGGAGCTATGCTGCTCAAGGTATATGTCGGATTTCCAGTCTATCACTACTCAGGCAGCAAGGAGTCAGGACCTTTCTCTTAATCCTCAGAAACTGGCAGGTCAGTGCAGCAAACTTAAGTGCTGTATTAATTATGAGGCAGCAACATATCTTGATGCTCAGACTAATATGCCTTATGTAAGGGAGCCGCTTGACACAGTGGATGGACCTGCATTCCTTGTTAAAACAGATACTCTAAAGGGTATTATGTGGTTCTCTTATGAGCACAATAGCATGACGAACATGTTTCCTGTTGAGGCGCAGAAGGTAAAAGAGATTCTTAGAATGAATGCCAGGGGGGTAAAGAGTGAGAGCCTTCTACCTGATGTTCAGGCAAAATCTCCTGAATTTGTAACAGCAGTGGGTGATGACAGTATTACCAGATTCGACGACAGAGGAAAGGGAAACGCAGGAAGAAACAACGGCAAGCGGACAATCCGGAAAAGTATCAATAAAAACAACAACAACAACAACCCCAGCTAAAGTGACCAGAATTATCTTTCTGTTCATTTCATTTACTCTTTTATTATCATGTAAGGAGAGGAGTGAGATTTATATTTTCAATGACAACCCCAAAGAAGAGTCCCTCTCTATGGGTGAGTTTCTTGAATACAGAATCCCGTCAGATGACTCGCTGGCCCTTTTTGATATTGACCTTTATGCAAGAATGCATTCGAAAGCAGAGGCAATATCAATCCCGGCTGTTTTAAGAGTCGTCTCTCCATCAGGCAGGAAATTCTCTGACACGCTACACCTCGATCTTAGCAGAGCTTCAAGTACAGGGATGTTCTCAAGGTCCGGAATCTGGAAAGACTTCAGATGGAGTTACAGAAGAGGAGTTGCTTTTCCTGAGAGGGGAACATGGTATTTAAGACTTGAGCTAAAGCAAGGTAGCAAGGAGATTCATGGTCTTACTGAGATGGGATTTATTTTAATTAGAAAATAGCATTCAATTATATATGGGAAAGGATAAGCTGAGAAGATTTGAGGAGAATAAAACTTTTAAATGTCTCTACCAGCCGGAATTTGAGGAGGTATTCAGGAAGGACTACTTCATTAAGGGAAGATGGCATGAAGAGCATTTTGGTAACAGAAATCCCATAGTGCTGGAGTTAGGGTGCGGAAGGGGTGAGTATACAGTTGAACTTGCACGAAGGTACCCGGAGAAAAACTTCATCGGGATTGATGTCAAGGGAGCCAGATTATGGCGCGGTGCCAGAACGGTCACAGAAGAGGGACTTGGAAATGCAGCGTTTCTAAGAACCAGAATAGAATTTATTGAGGGGCTCTTTGCTCCGGGTGAGGTTGCAGAAATTTGGGTAACCTTTGCTGATCCTCAGATAAGAAGGGATAATAAGCGTCTCACAGCCCCCATGTTTCTTTCAAGGTATATGAATTTTCTTCAGCCGGATGGAATAATTCATCTAAAAACAGATAGTCCTTATCTGCACGAATATACTCTTGCCCTCGTTCAGAAGAACAGCCTGGAAATTCTGCAGATGGTAAAAGATGTGTACGGTTCAATTAAGAGTGGAGAGATTTCAGGAGAGATAGCGGAACTATTATCAATCAGGACTCATTATGAGGAGCAATTTATCGCCCAGGGCCATCCTATCACATATCTAAGCTTTAGATTGCCGGCAGATAAAAAAATCGTGGCCCCGGAGTGGGACCACGACAAATATCCTAGGTAGATTTAATTTTAAGAGGTACCTTATTAATCATCTTTGCGATCATCTCTAACCTGCCACTCAATTGTCCTGGCAATTCTGTACACATCCTTTCTGAGGCCCTCGATTACTATGGGGTTGTCCGTTTTGAAAACCGTTATCTTGTCTTCGTACATTCTCACAATTCTAAGAAAAGCAGAGTTGTGCTTAAATACAATGCACTCACTAGTCTCTGAGGCAACAGAATATTTGCTGTGTTTAAAAATTTCCAGAATTTTTTCTCTGTCATTTTCAAAACCATTGTTTAGGTATACCTTCTTCTTTGCGTATCCAAATAATGGATATATAAGTGAAATTACCACAAAGAAAGTAACAAGCTGATACCCTGTACCCGGGCGGAACAGGTTTTTGTAATCAAATCCATTTGATGATGTAAGAGAGAAAATTGCAACAATGAGAACAAATACAACTGCCAGATAAATAGCATATTTGACAGCTCTTGTTGCATACTGACTAAAGTTAAAACCTGCCATGAGAGTGTTAATATTATTGGTTATAATAGGGCAAAGCTACTAAAATTTTCTATTTTTGTAATTGGAGTTATTATTAACACGAAACATCAACATTATGGAAAATGAAAAGAAACTGAAAACCATTGTAATTGTACTGGCAGCAGTTGCTGTGGTTCTTGCGGGAGTCCTCGGGTGGCTATGGATTGAGAGAACAGGTGTTATTGACGACCTCACAGTTGAAAAAGATAAACTCACAAATGAGATGGTTCAGTTGCAGTCTGATTACGACGGACTCTCCTCAAATAACGACTCTCTTAATGTCCAGCTGACAGTAGAGAGAGAGAAGGTTGCACAACTGATAGACCGTGTGAAAAACACGGAGGCTACTAACAGGTCTAAGCTTAGAGAATACGAAAGAGAGCTAGGCACACTTAGAAGCATTATGAGAGGTTATATAAAACAAATTGACTCTTTAAATACACTCAACATATCCCTCAGACACGAGGCTACTCAGGCCAGGACAGAGGCTAAGGAGAATAAGGAGAAGTTCCAGGAGCTGCAATCTACCACTGATGAATACGCCAGACAGGTACAGATAGGATCTGTGTTAAAAGGAAGAGGAATTGTAATAACAGCAATCAATTCATCAAACAAGGATACAGACAGGAGCAGCAGAACAAATAAGCTAAGAACTTGTCTTAGTCTTGTTGAAAATACTATAGCAGCTAAAGGTCCAAGGAGGGTATTCGTAAGAATAACCGGTCCGGACGGGATATTGCTTACATCCGGTTATGAGCAGATATTCACTTTCAATGGAGAGCAGATGATTTACTCTGCATCCCGTGAGGTTGATTACCAGGGAGAGGAGATTGAGATTTGCATCTTCTATCAGGGTAATCCCCCTTATCTGAAGGGAATCTACTCAGTTGAGGTATACACAGAGGAGGCTAAGCTGGGCTCTGCAGAGCTTCAGCTGAGATAACAAGTCAATTGGCCGGTATTTACATACACATCCCCTTCTGTTCTCAGTTCTGCACATACTGTGATTTCTATTCTGTAAAAGCAGGTAAAAGGGGGGATGCATTTATTCAGGCACTCAAATCAGAGAGTGAAAGCAGAAAAGAGTTCTTCCGGGGGGCATGTGCTTCTCCCGGAACTCTTTATTTTGGAGGGGGAACCCCCTCTCTTATTGACCCGGTTCATATAGGAGAAGTGGCAGAAATTATTTGCGATAACCACGGCTTCTCAAAGCCATACCTGCTTGAAGAGTTTACAGTTGAGGTAAATCCTGATGATGCTTCACCCATCTATTTAAGGAGGCTTTACGAATCAGGGGCGAGAAGGTTAAGTATGGGCGTTCAGTCATTCGTTGACAGCCATCTGAAATGGATGAATCGCAGACATGATAGCAGTACGGCAATTGAGGCTTTCCACAACGCAAGGGAGGCAGGTTTTAAAAACATAAGTATTGATCTGATTTTTGGATTCTCTCTCCTTACAATGGATGAGTGGAGGCACAATCTGGATAGAGCGATTGCACTTAAGCCTGAACATATTTCATCATATCAGCTAAGTATTGAGAAGGGAACAAAACTGGGCAAAGACTACGAAAAAGGTAGTTATATCCCGGTTGAGGATGATTTATCATATACTCAGTACTCATTATTACAGAGGGTTCTTGCTGATGCCGGATACAAGCAGTATGAGGTTTCTAGTTTTGCACTTGATGGCAAAGAGGCAATTCACAACAGCAGATATTGGGACAGAACACCATACCTGGGGCTGGGACCGGCAGCTCACTCCTTTGACGGAGTTAAGAGATATGGCAATAAACCCTCTCTGGGAGCTTATCTTAAAAGATATTCTCCTGATGAATTAGAGCGTTCAAAACTTCCCGGTTATAAGGAGGAGTATGTAAAGCAAGAGTTGCTTAATAATTCAGATATATTTAATGAGACGCTTATGCTCTCATTAAGAAGGGTTGAGGGGCTGGATGTTGATAAACTTATAAACAACACTTCCGGTATAGATTTCAAATCCTTTATGGATGATGTCCAGAGGCAGGTCGCTTTGGGTGATCTGGAGTGGTCCGGCAGGAAAATAAAAATCCCGTCCGGGAAATTATTCCTTTCAGACGGGATTATCAGGGAACTTTTCAGAGACTAAAGTCTTAGCCTATGTAGCCATTAGCTCTCAGGTATGCAGTGGTTGCGATGATTATGAATCCTCCGCAAACGAAAGTTGCATATACATAAGAGACTGCCTTAAGTCTTGGAATCCATTTCTGATTATTTGCACCTACAGTGTGGAGAGCACTCCAGAAGCCGTGTGTAAGGTGAAACCATAGAGCAACAAACCAGATTAGGTAAGAGATATAAATGTAAATATTACCAAATGTAAGGTGCATAAGATCATTTACATCCTCAGCATGTCCGCCGGTAAATTCAGGCAACTGCATCTTGGCCCAGAAGTGAGTAAGGTGAAATACCAAAAATCCTAATACAATTACTCCAAGTACAAGCATATTCTTAGATGCCCACGAGTCAGCCTCACCTTTGTGAGTAACTGCGTATCTCTCTTTTCCTCTTGCTTTGTAGTTCATTCTGTTAAGGATAAGTGCATAGATAATGTGCACTGCAAATCCTCCTGCTAGTACGGGAACCATGGCCACAACTACGGGTGAACTCATTATTTCAATTATGGTGTTGAAAGCATCCGGTCCAAACAGATATGCCGAATTTGCCAGCAAGTGAACTAGGAGAAACAGGATTAAAAACAGTCCTGATAAGCTCATTATGAGCTTTTTGCCAATAGAAGAGGTGAAAATGTTTGCCATATTTTTTTATCTTTTGATTACTCTTTTAAAGCCGCCGCAAAGATAGCCCCTAACTTGGTATTTTCATAATATTTGGCTATTTTTGTTTGATAAAACCCAGCTATGAAATACAAAAGAGTTCTGCTGAAATTAAGCGGAGAAAGTTTAGGAGGGCCGGATGGCCAGGGTATAGATGAGGATATGTTTGCAAAATATGCCTCTGAGATTGTCGAACTCTCAAAGATGGGGGCTCAGGTAGCCGTTGTTATAGGCGGTGGAAATATTTTCAGAGGACTGTCGGGAGTGAAAATGGGATTTGACAGAGTAAGAGGAGATCAGATGGGAATGCTCGCAACTGTTATTAACAGCATAGGACTCTCTCTCGCCCTAAAGGGTGCAGGAGTTAACGCAGAAGTATACAGCGCAACACCTATGGAGCCTTTCGCCCGTTATTATGTGAGAGATGCCGCCCTCAGACTTATGGAGTCAGGCGGTGTTGCAATAATTGCCGGTGGTACAGGTAATCCTTTCTTCACAACAGACTCGGCTTCTGCACTAAGGGCAGTTGAGCTTAAAGCAGAAATTCTACTCAAGGGTACAAGGGTTGACGGAGTATATGACAGCGATCCGGAAAAAAATCCTACAGCTGTTCAATTTGAGACTCTCTCTTATGACAAGGCGCTGGCAGA
>CAZPRX010000007.1:0-16588 GCA_964588835.1 uncultured Muribaculaceae bacterium | reverse complement strand
ATGAAGCCTTTTCAGCTCCCTGTTATAACTTTCAAGCAGACTGTGTGATGAGGCAACAATTACAGAGTTTAGCATTCCTGCTACATTAAATGTTTTGCTGGGTGCCATTGCTGTGATGGTATTGTCAGCAATCTCTTCAGAAACAGAAGCCATTACAGTGTGTCTGTTTCCATATAGCGCCAAATCTGCGTGAATTTCGTCTGAAAAGATAATGGTACCATATTTACAACACAATTCACCCATCTTTTTCAACTCCTCTCTGCTCCAGACTCTTCCAAGCGGATTGTGAGAGTTGCATAAAATAAACATTTTGACCCCTTCAGAAAGCCTCTTTTCAAAATCTGCCCAGTCAATTTCCCAGCTAGTCCCAGTATTTATCAATGGACTCTTAATAAGAGTTCTCTCATTCTCTTTGACAATAGCATGGAAAGGTGGATAGACAGGTGTCTGAATTAGTATTTTGTCACCCTTATCTGTAAGGGCATTAATAGCCATAGGCAGAGCAGCAACTATTCCCGGAGAAGATGTTACCCACTCTTTTTTTACTCTCCAATCATACCTTTTTTCAACCCACCCAATAAACGCATCAACGGAATCGGTTGAGCGGAATCCATATCCGAATACACCAAGTTCTGCAGCCCTCTTTACTGCATCAAGTACTGCCGGTGCTGTCCTGAAATCCATATCGGCAACCCACATTGGGAGGAGATCTTCTGTGCCGAATACCTCCTTAACCAAGTCATACTTGACAGAGCAGCTGCCCCGTCTGTCTATCTGTTCATCAAAATTGTACATAACTTGTTTTTAGATGTATCTTACAGCTGTTCCTGCAGCTGTAACCATTAGCATAGATCCTCCTACTGTCTCGTAGTCAAGGTCGATACCTATTATTGCATTGGCTCCCATTGCCTGAGCCTGGGCAGTAATCTCTTTCAGACACTCCTGTTTTGCCTCTCTCAAGACCTGCTCATAAGAGCCCGATCTTCCACCAACTATATCCCTGATACCGGCAAGGAAATCGCGAACAATATTTGCCCCTATGATTGTTTCGGCTGATACAAGTCCGTAGTACTGCTCAATCTCTCTTCCCTCAATTGTAGATGTTGTAGTCAAAAGCATATCTTTAATTTATAAAGTGGTTATTTATTTTGCGTAAAGCTTTACAAGATTGAGAATTACCTCAGTGGCTTTTTCCATACTCTCAACCGGTATATACTCAAACTTACCGTGGAAATTGTGACCTCCGGCAAAGATATTTGGGCAAGGCAGACCCATAAATGAGAGCCTTGCTCCATCAGTTCCCCCTCTGATTGGTTTTATGTTAGGTTTTATACCAGCCATCTCCATAGCTGTCACTGCTTTTTCAACAATGTGATAGTGTGGCTCCACCTGTTTTCTCATGTTAAAGTACTGATCCTTGAGTTCAAGAGTGAAAGTGCCCTTACCATACTTATCATTCAGAAAATTTACACATTTAGTTATCAGACCCTTTTTTGATTCAAATTTGTCAAAGTCGTGGTCTCTGATAATGTATTGAATTGTAGCACTCTCTACACTTCCGTCAAAGCGGATTATGTGAAAAAACCCTTCGTAACCTGTTGTGTATTCAGGTCTCTGATCAACCGGCAGGAGAGAGTTTAATTCTGAACCCAGTATAATTGCATTTACCATTTTGTCTTTTGCGTATCCCGGGTGTATATTTCTGCCCTGTATGAAAATCTTGGCTGATGCAGCGTTGAAATTCTCATACTCAAGTTCTCCTATTTCACCTCCGTCTAGTGTGTAGGCAAAATCAGCCCCGAATCTCTTTACTTCAAATTTATCTACACCACGACCAATCTCTTCGTCAGGAGTGAATCCAATTTTTATAGTACCATGTAAAAGTTCAGGGTGACTCATTATGTATTCAGCAGCTGTCATTATCTCTGCTACACCGGCTTTATCATCTGCGGCAAGAAGAGTTGTTCCGTCTGTAGTTACTATAGTGTTTCCCTTGTATTTAAGTAATTCAGGAAACTCCTCAACCTTCATAACAAACCCCTTCTCTTTATTGATTATAATGTC
This sequence comes from uncultured Muribaculaceae bacterium, assembly GCA_964588835.1. GTDB lineage: Bacteria > Bacteroidota > Bacteroidia > Bacteroidales > UBA932 > Bact-08. The sequence goes on along the minus strand of CAZPRX010000007.1, from coordinate 14,524 downwards.
TGAACCATCATAATTCTTGATTATCTGAGGATTTATATTTGCTCCCGATGCGTCAGGTGCACTGTCCACGTGAGCGATAAAACCGATTACCGGGACATCTTTCCCTTTAGGAAGATTTGATGGGATAGTCGCCATTACATAGCCCCATTGGTCCAGCTCAACATCCTTTATACCCATCTCCCTAAGCTCCTTTACCAGTAATCTTGATAAATCAAGCTGCCTGGATGTGCTGGGCTGGCTCTCCGATTCAGGGTCTGAAGCTGTATCAATTGCAATATATCTTAGAAATTTTTCCAGTACCTTCTCTTTCATAATTCACTTTTTTAAAATGTACAAACTAAATAATCATAAGGCTGAATCCCATTACTGCCATACCTGCAATTACCCCAATGATTGCAGGGTGGTGCTCTCCGTATTTTTCTGCTGTTGGAAGAAGCTCGTCAAGTGAGATGTAGACCATAATTCCTGCCACACCGGCCAGAATAATACCCAGGAACGAATCGTGAAACAGGTAGGAGAGGAGAATATAGCCTACTACCGCTCCAAGAGGCTCGGCCAAACCAGAGAGCAAAGAGTGCCAGAAGGCCTTCTTTCTGCTCCTTGTTGCATAGTATATGGGGATTGCAACCGCTATACCCTCAGGGATGTTGTGAATTCCTATTGCAATCGCGATTGATGCTCCAAGTCCTGGATCATTCATTGCACTCACAAATGTGGCAATACCCTCCGGGAAGTTGTGAATTGCTATTGCAAAGGCCGACATCAGCCCGAGTCTCATCAAACCCTTGTCCTGAACCTCTCCGTTGAGTTTCTTAATAGAGAGATCTCCCACTTCGTGAGGGTTGTCTCCGGAAGGGACAAGCCAGTCAATAACTGCAATTAGTGCAATTCCTCCAAAAAAAGCCAAAAGGGCATATAACTGACCGGGGCGTTCACCGTAAAGTTCCCCCAGACTATCCTGGGCATCGGTAAATAGTTCCACCATCGAGATGAAAATCATCACTCCGGCGGAAAATCCCAGAGATGCTGCAAGGAATCTGGGTGAAAACTTTTTGTAAAGCAATACTATACCACTGCCTATAGCAGTAGAGAGTCCTGCAAAAAGAGTAAGAGCAAAAGCTAGTATATAATTACCTTCCATTCTGTGTTACTCCTCTCTTTTCGCCCTCAAACTATCCCATGCAAGATAACCTATAAGCAATAAATACATAACCAGAGCCAGTATCTCGGCACCTCTTGTCTCCATCCACTCTGACCGGAGCAGGTTTACTCCTCCAAATCTGATTATTGCACTTACAACACCCATAAGAGCACCACCTGCTATGAATCCTGATGCCAGAAGTGTACCTCTGTCTTTTCTTGCAGTGTTAAGGGCCTGGTCTTTGCTTCTGGTTGAAACAAACCAAGCAATAGCTCCACCAACCAGCAGAGGCAGATTCAGTTCAAGTGGAATAAACATTCCCAGAGAGAAAGCAAGTGCCGGCACCCCTATAAAAGTGAGTGCAACAGCAATAATGGCTCCAATCCCGTATAAAATCCATGGTGCACCGCCACCTGACATAAGAGGTTCAATTACCGCTGCCATTGCGTTTGCTTGTGGAGCAACCAGTGCATGCTCGCCAGTAAAGCCGTATGTCTTGTTAAGTATTATCATTACGCCACCCACTGTTGCAGCTGCCACAAGTGTGCCTAAAAATTTCCACTGCTGCTGTTTTGCCGGAGTTGTGCCCAGCCAGTATCCAATTTTCAGGTCTGTTATGAATGCTCCCGACACAGATAGTGCAGTACATACAACGCCCCCTATTATCAGAGCTGCAGTCATACCAGCAGTACCTTTGAGGCCACTTGCAACCATTACAACCGACGCAAGAATCAGTGTCATTAAGGTCATACCGCTCACCGGATTTGTACCCACAATAGCAATTGCATTTGCAGCCACAGTTGTAAACAGAAACGCAATTACAGCCACCACAACCAGAGCTATTACAGCATGGAAAAGATTATCCACAACTCCAAGATAGAAGAAAATGAAAGTAACAATCAGAGCCGCAATAATACCTATAGCGATAATCTTCATAGAGATATCCCTCTGTGTTCTGATCTCATTCTTAACCTCCTTAGATTTACCACCAAGCTCTTTCGCAGCAAGTCCAAATGCACTTTTAATAATACCGGCACTCTTGATTATTCCAATTACACCGGCAGTGGCTATACCACCTATACCTATATGTCTTGCGTAATTTCTGAAAATCTCTTCAGGAGACATCTCGCTGATAGTTTGGACAATTCCCGAGTTCATCAAATCCAGAATCTGATCTCCAAAAATCACATTCATCAGCGGGATTATTACAAACCACACAAGCATTGAGCCGAGGCTTATAATAAAAGAGTACTTAAGTCCGATTATGTATCCAAGGCCTAGTACAGCTGCACCCACATTTATCTTGAAAACAAATTTTGCCTTGTCTGCTATGGCAACACCTATAGGTGCAACTTTTGAGGTGAAAACCTCTGACCATAGGCCAAATGTTGACACTATAAAGTCATAAATACCACCAATCAGACCGCTTACAAGAAGTAATTTTGCCCCGCTGCCTCCGGTCTCTCCGCTCACAAGAACCTGTGTTGTGGCGGTTGCTTCTGGGAATGGAAATTTCCCGTGCATCTCTTTAACAAAATATTTCCTGAAAGGAATAAGGAAAAGAATTCCAAGAACACCGCCAAGCAATGAACTCATAAATACTTTACCAAAGTCCACGGTTAATTCGGGATACTTGTCCTGCAAAATATAAAGTGCAGGAAGAGTAAAAATGGCTCCGGCAACAATAGCTCCGGAGCTGGCACCTATTGATTGTATAATAACGTTCTCTCCAAGTGCATTTTTTCTTTTAAGGGCGCCGGAAATACCCACAGCTATAATTGCTATAGGTATTGCAGCTTCAAATACCTGCCCTACTTTAAGTCCGAGATATGCAGCAGCAGCGGAAAAAATAATTGTCATAAGAACACCCATGGAGACAGACCAGGGAGTTACCTCCGGATACGTCTTCTCAGGGGACATAAGTGGTTTGTACTCTTCGCCTTTTTCCAGCTCTCTGTATGCATTTTCCGGAAGGCCTTTTGGTTTGGTTTCCTTTATTTCCATAATAAGTTTCGGTTAATCTTTCAAAGATATGAAAAATATAAATTATTCTTTTACCTTTGCACCCCGTATGAATTCAACAGGCAATCATATCAATTTAAGCAAAAAGCGAAGACACGTCCGACGATGTGTCCTGGCAGCTTACATACAATAATCTGCTTAGGATTGCCGGGTGGCGAAATGCCCCCACCATAACCCCAGTATCCACATATTACCCCCGTTACTTTAAGATGAGTGTCAGCATTGTCGTGGCAAATTCAAGCCATGCTGTCTATGCAGAAATAATCTGCGACCTTATGTATATCTCTGCACAGGAGAGAGGCACAGGTATTGCCAGAAGGTCTCCTGAATATATTTCAGGAAAAATGAAAGAAGGGAAGGCCGTAATCGCTCTTGAAGAGGGTGTTGCAGTGGGATTTGCCTATATTGAAACCTGGAGCCATTGCCGCTTTGTGGCAAATTCAGGTCTGATAGTGGCTCACTCTCATAGAAACACCGGTTTAGCAAGAAAAATCAAAGAGAAGGTCTTCGCTTTATCCAGAGATTTATATCCAGACTCAAAAATTTTCAGCATCACCACAGGACTTGCTGTGATGAAGATTAATTACGAGCTGGGTTTTCGACCTGTAACATTTTCTGAACTAACAGATGATCCGGATTTCTGGAGAGGTTGTGAAGGTTGCAGAAACTATGATATACTATTAAGGAATAATCACAGGATGTGTCTTTGTACAGGTCTTCTATACGACCCATCCTACAAAACAATAAGATAGATGAAAGAGAAAGTTGTACTTGCGTTCAGCGGAGGACTTGATACATCCTTTTGCATACCGTATCTTATAAATGAAAAGGGCCTTGAGGTGCACACTGTAATGGTGAACACCGGAGGTTTTTCCAGGGATGAGGAGCAGCAGATAGAGGCAAGGGCCCTCTCACTGGGAGCCTCAACTCACAAAAACATTGATACATCCCGGGAGTATTACGAAAAGGGAATTAAATATCTGCTTTTTGGCAATATTCTTAAAAATGGAACATATCCTCTTTCAGTTAGCTCAGAAAGAATTTTTCAGGCACTAGCTGTACTAAAAGAGGTTAAATCAATGGGGGCAAAATATGTTGCTCACGGAAGTACTGGAGCGGGAAATGACCAGGTTAGATTCGACCTTGTATTTGAGGTGCTGGCTCCTGAGGTTGCAATTCTGGCACCTATAAGGGAGCTATCGCTTAGCCGTGCACAGGAGATTGACTATCTTATGAAAAATGGCTGCAACATTTCGTGGGAGAAGGCAAAATACTCAATCAATCAGGGTTTGTGGGGTACAAGTATAGGAGGAGTAGAGACTCTTACATCTGGTGGAATCCTGCCAGAGGAGGCTTACCCATCTCAGCTTAAGGCGGCCGAGACGAGAGCACTTAAAATCGGGTTCGTAAAGGGTGAGCCCAAAACTCTAAATGGTGAGGCGATGTCGTCTGTAGAGTTAATCAAGGAGCTTTCTGCTATTGCTTCTGAATATGCAATAGGCAGGGATGTCCATGTAGGTGACACAATCATCGGGATAAAAGGGAGGGTGGCATTTGAGGCTGCAGCACCTATGATTCTTATAAAAGCTCACCACCTTTTGGAAAAACATACTCTTACAAAAGGACAGCTTTATTGGAAGGAGCAGCTGGCCGGATGGTATGGCCAACTGGTGCATGAGGCTCAGTATCTTGACCCACTTGCAAGAAATATTGAGAACTTCCTGGAGGATACTCAGCAAAGAGTAACCGGAGAGGTGGATGTGGAGCTGAGACCTTATCACTTTTCAATTCTTGGGTGTACTTCCGATTATGACTTGATGAGTTCAAAATTCGGCCAGTATGGAGAGAAAAATAGCTCATTCAGCGGGGAGGATGTAATAGGTTTTACCCGTGTTATGGCAAATCCATTAAAAATCTACTATTCTGTAAACAAAAATGATTAAGGCTGCAATAGCCGGAGCTACCGGATATACAGGGGGGGAGCTGATAAGGTTACTTCTTAACCATCCCGATGTTGAGTTGAAATGGCTCACCAGTACATCTCTCGCGGGTGAGAGTGTCTCTGGTGTGCACAGAGATCTCCTTGGAGAGTGCAATCTCAGATTTACAGATGAAATTGGAGATCCGGATGTTTTGTTTCTGGCCCTAGGACATGGAGTATCAAAGAAATTCATAGAAACTTCCGGAATATCTCCGGCATGTAAGATTATCGATCTTGGGAGTGACTTCAGGATGCACAGAAAATCGGGAGAGAGAAATGTTGCGTATGGGATGTCTGAGCTTTTTAAAGATGAGATTTCTGTAGCGGACATTGTTGCTAATCCTGGTTGTTTTGCAACAGCAATTACCCTTGGACTTGCTCCGCTGGCAAAGGCGGGTCTTCTTAAGGGGGAGTCACATATTCACGCAGTTACCGGGTCAACCGGAGCGGGGAAAGCCCTTTCTCAAACTTCGCACTTCAGCTACAGAGAGGGGAATTTGTCGGTTTATAAACCTTTTAAACATCAGCATTTGGCAGAGATAACCGAAACTCTTGGAAGGGTTGGCGGAGAAAAGCTGCAGCAGATAAATTTTGTTCCAATGAGGGGCGATTTTACAAGAGGAATAATTGCCAGTATGTACACAGAGATTGATGAACATATTGGAACAGGAGCTCTGGTGGAACTTTATAATAAGACATATGAAGAATCACCTTTTGTATACCTGTCAGAGGATAATATTAGTCTTAAAGAGGTGGTTAATACTAACAAGGCCATTCTGCATCTGGAGAGGCATGGCAAATACATTCATATTACATCAATAATTGATAACCTGCTCAAAGGTGCCTCGGGACAAGCTGTTCAGAATATGAACATCATGTTCGGTCTGCCTCAAGAGAGGGCACTAAAACTCAAGGGGATTGCATTTTAATGAAGATGAAAAGTTTTGAAGTTTACAAACTATGGCCGGTAGAGCTGGCAAAGGGTTCCGGGGCAAGACTCTGGGACAGGGATGGCAAAGAGTATCTGGATATGTACGGTGGTCATGCTGTGATATCAATAGGCCACTCTCATCCAAAATATGTTGCTGCCATTAAGGAGCAGATTGATATGCTTGGATTTTACTCAAACTCAGTTATTAACTCGCTGCAAAGCAAGCTGGCGTCAAGATTGGGTGAAATATCCGGATATAACGATTACTCACTGTTTATGTGCAACTCCGGTGCTGAGGCAAACGAAAACGCCTTGAAGCTTGCATCTTTCCAAACTGGAAAAAGCAGAGTGCTCGCCTTTAAGGGAGCTTTCCACGGAAGAACATCGGGAGCAGTTGCTGCTACAGATAATAAGGCAATAAGATCACCTTTCAACAGAACATCAAAGGTTACTTTTATTACGATGAATGATATATCTCTCGCTGAGAGAGAGCTTGTGAAGGGGGATTATGCAGCTGTTATAATTGAGGGGATTCAGGGTGTATCTGGAATTATTATGCCGGATGATAAATTCCTGACAGATCTTAGAAGATTATGTGATAAACATAAAGTAATGCTGATTCTTGATGAGGTGCAGAGTGGATGCGGAAGAACTGGGAAATATTTTGCACATCAGTATTCAGGTATAAAACCCGATATGATTACAATGGCAAAAGGAATAGGAAATGGGTTTCCTGTAGGAGCTGTGCTTGTTTCACAAAAAATTGGAGCTGTTGCAGGAATGCTTGGGACCACTTTTGGAGGCAACCACCTGGCTTGTGCGGCTGCTTTATCTGTAATTGATGTTATTGAAGAGGAGCGGCTTATGGAGAATGCAGTTGTTGTAGGCAATTACATCGCAGATAGTCTGAGAAATTCTGTCTCTGTTGAGGAGATAAGAGGCAGGGGTTTGATGATAGGGATTGAGCTTAAGGAGGGTTTTGAAAAGATTAAAGAGAGACTTTTATTTCAAAAGAGTGTATTTACAGGGTCAGCCGGAAGGAGTGTTGTGAGGGTTCTTCCCCCGCTAAATATTACATTAAAAGAGGCAGATGAATTCATATCTGCATTTAGGGAACTTGAAAAAGAGATGCAATGAGAAATTTTACAAAAGTGGGAGATATTGGTCCCGTTTCAAAAGCACTTGACCTTGCATGGGATGTAAAAATAAACCCTTATGCAGACAAGGAGCTGGGAAGAGACAAGACTCTTCTTATGATTTTCTTCAACTCCAGTTTGAGAACAAGGTTAAGCACCCAGCGTGCAGCTACCAATCTGGGGATGAATGTAATTGTGCTTGATATAAATCAGGGGGCATGGAAGCTGGAGACGGAGCTGGGTGTGATAATGGATGGAGATAAGCCGGAACATATTCTTGAAGCGATTCCTGTAATGGGTACCTATTGTGACATAATTGGAGTAAGGTCTTTTGCAAACTTGACTAACAGAGAGGCGGATTATAGCGAGGAGATAGTTAATCAATTTATAAGACTTTCCGGGAAACCTGTATTCAGTATGGAGTCGGCTACCAGGCATCCTCTGCAGAGTTATGCAGATGTAATCACTATTGAAGAGTACAAAAGGGTGCAGAGGCCTAAAGTGGTACTTGCCTGGGCCCCTCACCCCAGAGCACTTCCCCAGGCAGTACCCAATTCATTCGCAGAGTGGATTAATGCTGCCGATTATGAATTTGTCATTACCCATCCACAGGGTTACGAACTTTCTGAGGAGTTTACCGGTAGTGCGAAAATTGAATATGACTGGCGCAAAGCATACGAAGGGGCACATTTTGTTTACGCAAAAAACTGGTCTGCTTATAAAGGGGATAATTACGGAAAGGTAATTCACATGGACAGGTCCTGGATGGTTGACAACGAAAAGATGTCCCTTACAGACAGTGCATTCTTTATGCACTGCCTCCCTGTAAGAAGGAATATGATAGTCTCGGATGAAGTTCTAGACTCCCCTTCATCAATTGTTGTCCATCAGGCTTCAAACAGAGTTGTATCAGCGCAGGCTGTTTTAAGAGAGATGTTAAGAACACTTTAATCCTGAAGAAATGAAAGTTCTCAATGTTGTAAAAATTGGTGGTAATGTAGTAGATAATCCAGAATCTCTGGATAGGTTTCTCGCTATGCTTAACAAATTAGAGGGGCCCAAGATACTCATACATGGCGGAGGAATTATGGCCAGTGAAATATCGGCAAAACTCGGAATCGAGACCATTATGCTCGATGGAAGGCGTGTTACTGATGCCGAGACTTTAAAGGTATGTACAATGGTTTATGCCGGTTGGATTAACAAAAGCATTGTAGCAGCTCTTCAGAAATCCGGATGTGATGCACTGGGTCTCTCAGGAGCAGACGCCGGCACAGTCCCTGCTAAGAGAAGATCTCCCGAGCCGGTTGATTATGGTTTTGTTGGAGATGTAAATCCGTCAGAGATAAACTCGGGCTTCATAAGTAGTCTGCTTGGACGGGGGATAACTCCTGTTTTTGCCCCTGTTACTTTTGATAAAAACGGAACTTTATTGAATACAAACGCAGACACAATGGCATCATCTATAGCAATTGCTATGTCTCATCATTACTACACAAGACTGGTTTATTGCTTTGAAAAAAGAGGGGTGTTAAGTGATCGTGATAATGATGACAGCGTAATCCCTCTTATTAATACAGCTGGATATTTAAGGCTTAAAAAGGAGAACAGGGTTTCTGCAGGAATGTTGCCAAAAATTGATAACTCTTTCTACGCTCTTAAAAGCGGAGTTTCTGAGGTATATATCAGACACTGGTCAGAAATTCTGCACGAGGGTGGAACAATGTTAAAAATCTGATGACAAAGGAGCAGTTAAATAAATCAACAAATAATGCCTGTTCACTCCTAAGGGATATGGTGGCAATAGAATCATTCTCATCAGAAGAGAGAGCTGTATCTGATATCATTGCCTTATATCTTGAAAGAGAGGGTGTTGAAGTAAACAGGATAGGGAACAATATTTGGGCACTTGCTTCTGACCACGACCCGGCAAAACCTATGCTGTTGATTAACTCCCACATGGATACAGTTAGGCCATCCTCTTCGTATTCGTTTGACCCCTTTAATCCTCCTTATAACGAACAGATTATTTACGGATTGGGCAGTAATGATGCCGGAGCATCGGTTGTCACAATGATTGAGGCATTTCTCCATTTTAAAAAGGCCGGGCTTCCTATTAACATTCTGCTGGCTTTAAGTACAGAGGAGGAGAATTCAGGACCAGGAGGAATGAGGATGTTATATTCAGCACTCCCTCCGGCAGATTGTGCAATAATTGGAGAACCTACACGAATGGAGGCAGCGGTTGCAGAGAGGGGTCTTCTCGTTATTGATGCAACTGCAAAGGGAATTAGCGGTCACGCAGCCAGGGAGGAGGGAGTAAACGCAATTCTTATAGCACACAGGGATATTGGGAAGATATTGTCATATAAATTTCCAAAAATCTCTGCTCTGATGGGGAGTGTAAAGACGAGTGTTACCAGGATTGAGGCAGGACGTGAACACAATGTAATTCCTGACAAATGTAGCTTCACCCTTGATATTAGACCGAATGAGCTTTATACCAATACAGAAATATTTGAGATATACAGGGATATGCTGGAGAGCTCCCTGGTAGCCAGGTCATTCAGCAATAAATGCTCCATGACACCTGAGGGTCATGAACTTATCCAATGTGCCTATAGGTGTGGAATTAAACAATATGTATCTCCTACCACATCGGACTGGATGAGAATACCAATTCCGGCAATAAAAATGGGTCCGGGTGACTCCGGCAGGTCACATAAAGCTGATGAGTTTGTAACAGTTGAAGAGATAAGAGCGGGAATAGATGGATATGTGAGATTTATCAATAATTTAAATCTAAAGAGATGAATTTACTTTGGAAAAAGGGTAGCGATCCTAACTTAAAGGTAAGAGAGTTTACTGTAGGAAAAGATAGAGAGCTTGACCTTTTAATTGCGGGTTGTGATATAGAGGGGTCTATTGCTCATGTGAATATGATTTCAACAATAGGGCTTCTTACAGAGGAGGAGTCAGGAATCCTTGTTGAGGAGCTGGAGAAAATGGCACAGGAGGTAAAAAATGGCTCGTTTGTACTTGATGAGGATGTTGAGGATATCCACTCTCAGGTAGAGATTAACCTTACCGGACGAGTGGGTGAACTTGGGAAAAAAATTCACTCAGGAAGGTCAAGAAATGATCAGGTTTTAGTTGACATTAAATTATTTCTTAAGAGGGAGATACGAGAGATTCTTAAAGAGACAGATTCTCTTTTTGACACTCTTATATCATTGAGTGAAAGACACAAAGATGTTCTAATGCCAGGATATACACATAGCCAGATTGCAATGCCTTCATCTTTTGGGTTATGGCTTGGTGGTTATGCTGAGACTCTTTCAGATGACCTTTGGTTACTCCTTTCTGCCTGGAATATTGCTGATCAGAATCCGCTGGGTTCTGCGGCAGGCTATGGAAGCTCATTCCCTCTTGATAGAGAGATGACTACATCACTTCTGGGTTTTGGTGGTATGCATTATAACTCTGTTGCGGCGCAGATGAGCAGGGGTAAATGTGAGAAGGCACTTGCTTTCGCAATCTCTTCTATTGCATCTACTCTCAACAAGCTTGCGTCGGATTCAATTCTGTTTATGAATGGAAACTATCGTTTTATCTCATTTCCGGATGAATTGACAACAGGCTCGAGTATAATGCCTCACAAAAAGAACCCGGATGTTTGGGAATTAATTAGAGGTCACTCAAACAGATTGCAGAGTTTACCTAATGAAATTGCTCTATTGACAACTAATCTCACACATGGATATCACAGAGATTACCAGCTTTTGAAAGAGATTATTTTTCCTGCAATGAAAGTGACTCTAGATATACTTGAGATGGCAAATTTCATGATAGGGAATATGATAGTTAATAGTGATATTCTCTCGGATTCAAAATATGACTACCTTTTTACAGTTGAGGAGGTAAACAGAAGGGTTATTGCAGGCGTTCCTTTCAGAGATGCATACAGGGCTGTTGGAGAGGAGGTGAATAACGGAAGCTTTAAAGCTGAAAAGAGAATTGCCCACACTCACCAGGGGAGTGTAGGCAATCTATGTAACAGCGAAATAATTGTGAAGTTTAAATCAATAGTTTCAATGTTTGGAAAGTAGTTATCAGAAGCCAAAGTTAAACTCGTATTTTCCAAAGAGCAGGAATGCTACTCCTAACGTGAGCAAAATGTTGAAAGTTTGAGCAATCAGGAAGGCGGCTGTATATCTGTTGTTCTCTTTGCCGAACACCTTTCTGAAGTCAGTCTCAAGACCTATTGCCACAAAAGCTACTGAGAACAAGGTCTCTCTCAAAGCTTTGGCTGCCCCGCTCAACCCTTTAGCAGTTGCAGGCTCAAGCAAGAAACTGAACACAACAGATGCGAGCATAAATCCTATCACAAATTTGGGGAATCTATCCCATAGAACAGAGGCAGATGGTCTGATCTCTTTATTAGAACCCTTTAAAGACCAGTAGATTGAGATAGCAAAAGCGGCAACTCCAAGCAGAGCGTTTTGAGATGCTTTAATAATCACGCTTTGCGATTCAGCTATATCACCAAGAAATTTTCCTGATGCTACTACGGCACCGGTTGTATCAATTGTACCACCAAGCCATGCGCCAGCTACCTCCTGAGTTAGCCCGAGTAGCTGAGACAGATAAGGCATAATGTACATCATCGGTACAGCAACAACCAATACCAGAGAGACTACAAATGAGAGTTTCTTGGGATCTCCCTTCATTGCACCACTCGCCGCAATGGCTGCTGAAACACCGCAAATTGAAACAGCTGTTGAAAGCAGTACCCCCATCTCCTTGTCAATACCCATTTTCTTTGCAAGCCAGAAAGAGAAGTTCCATACCAGAATAATCACAATAATAGCCTGTACCATCCCAAGAGAGCCAGCTTTCATTATCTCTCCAAAGATGATTGTTGTTCCAAGAACAACCAACCCTGCCTTAATAAAGAATTCACTTCTGGCTGCCGGTTCAAGCCATTTGGGCAAACCGAAGATATTTCTTATCAGAAGACCTATTGCTACAGAGAAGAATACTGCTTCAAAACCCACCTGTTTAACAGGGGCCAATGTGCTTATGTACTGAGCTAAGAAAGATAATCCGTAGATCAACAAGAATGAGGTGGTAAACCACTTCATCTTAACATCCAGTAACCAAAGCCCAACGTAACTGAGTCCAAAGATTATTACAAACTTTGTTACCTCAAAAGGAACCTTGGCAAACCAGTCAGGATATCCCTCAGGAAACTGAAATTTTACCTTGCCAAGAGAAGGGACAAAGATTACAAGGATAACAAGAATAGCGCCCATGAATGTGGCAATCCAATCTTCATTCTTGAATTGCAAGAAGAATTTTTTCATATGTGTAAGTTTAGTAAGTAGCTGCTGAACTGACACAAATATACCGTAAAAATTTTTATAGTAAAACGGTTTGCTAATATTTATTTGCTACGGAACTCTTAATTTCTCTCCGGCACTCTCTTTGACTGCTCTTTTCCAAATCTCTGTATATCCCGGAAAATCAGGTGATGGCGGTATTTTATCTGAATGGCCGTTATTCTTAAATGAGCCGTCTGGATTTTGCTTCTTTGTATTACCATCCATAAACTTTACAAGGAGATATTCATCAAGACTCTTCCACATATTAAATAAGTCGTTTGCGGAATTCACCGAGAATTCAGTCGTCAAATCAGCTACTTTTGCAGGACTCTTTTGCAGAAGTTCAAATGCCCTTCTGTCTGTCTCCATTACTCTCTTAAAAGCTTCATTTTCATGCTTGTCAATAACAGATCTCACCTCTGCACCTATATGATTATATCTCAAATATGAAAACTGAGCAATCCTGTTGGTTATCCAAAACATGGAGGTAGGGGAGTATTCAAGCATTGACCCATTCCCAAGAGCATAGTGCCGGGATATCTCCTTTGATGATGTGTAAACCGGAGTTAAAGGAGAGGTTGCTGCATCGTCAACTGCAAACCAGAAAATGCCACCTATTTGGTCAGGAATATTTGGACGTGCCTCGCCTACAAACCAGAATCCGGTTTGCTGAGTTGCAATAGCCCTTTCATTTATATAGCTCTCGCCATCAACTTCAAATCCCATTGGTCTCCATCTGTATGGCAATGCATTTCCTCCTGCTCCTATATCATTTGTCATATCCATAGGTGTTCCCTCATAATGATCTCTCATCATATCGGCAACATCCTTTACTCTAAGCTTTGATTTCGCCTTCACATACAAAGGCATTCTGTTTTTTAAATTGTGGCCAAGGGCATAATCCAGATATTTGCTCATATCTTCTGATGAGTGCTTGTTAAAAAAGCTCCATACTCTTGCATCACAGCCTCTTACAGTTGCTCCATCAGCAGGCCCGTATGTATCGGCAAAACTGAATGAGTTATCATCTCCTGTATAAAGGCCCTCTTCTCTGGCGTGAGAAATAACATCTACAGCATAAAGACAGTTTTCAGGATCATTTTTGGGGAATGTGGTGATTCTTGCCTGATTTGCATGACCGGATATATAACCATCGGGAATTCTTATAGCTACCCAGACAGCACCTTTGTTTACGTTCTTACCGTCAACCATCTTAGGTGCTTTTCCGATTATTTCCAGAAACCAAACCTCGTTTTTATCTGCTATTGAAATGGATTCTCCAGAGGATGCATATCCATATTCATTTGCCAGGGTTGTAATTACTTCTATGGCCTCTCTTGCAGTTTTTGCCCTCTGGAGGGCTATGTACATAAGTGATCCGTAGTCTACAACTCCCTGTGCGTCATATAATGACTCTACTCCTCCCCAAGTTGACTCACCAATAATGACCTGGTGTTCATTCATATTTCCAATAACGTTATATGTCTCTGTTACCTGTGGAATCTGTCCCAGATACCTCTCTTTTCCCCATTCGTAAATATTGAGCATACTACCCTTTGGGAATTTAGCAGCCGGGTAGTGTACGAGTACGCCGTATCTTGTGTGTGAATCAGCAGAATAACTTACCATGTTGCTTCCGTTAACGGAGGCTCCTGATGTGATAAGTAGATTGGTACAGGCCATTCCTGTGTAGAAAAAGATTGCTGTAAAAAGCAGAGTTGCAGTAATTCTCTTCATGTTTAGTAAAAATTTGGGCTAAGATAATAAATCCTCATCTATTTGCCACTCTCAAGTTTTTTGGAAAATCAACTCAAATTATTTTGGAGAATTGAAAAAAGTGCATACCTTTGCAGCCCGTTTGATAAAAAACGGTTAGTTCATTGACATTTTGAGAGAGATAATAGAGGTAAAGAAAATAGAAAATAATAT
>CAZPRX010000006.1:0-17053 GCA_964588835.1 uncultured Muribaculaceae bacterium | reverse complement strand
GCTTTTCACTGTTTATTAGCTCTCTCTTACCCTTTGCGTAGTTTCCCCAAAGCATAAAGACTAATCCCTCTCTTCTTGAGGACAACTCTTTAATTACTGCATCGGTAAAATGTGACCAGCCGATTTTTGAATGGGATGCTGGCAATCCCGCTCTCACAGTAAGGACTGAATTAAGAAGAAAAACCCCTTCTGAAGCCCATTTTTCTAAATTTCCAGAATTAGGGAGTGGTATGCCCAGATCAGCCTTAAGCTCTTTGAATATATTTTGCAAAGAGGGTGGCTGAGGGACTCCTTCCGGGACAGAGAATGAGAGTCCATGTGCTTGCCCCTCTCCATGATAAGGATCCTGGCCTATTATAACAACCTTTACTTTGTAAAAAGGAGTAGAATCAAAAGCCTTGAAAATATTCCCTCCCCTTGGATATACAACAATACCTGACGCAATCTCTTGCCTCAGGTATGATGTGATTGATAAAAAATAATCCTGTTCAAACTCATTTTTTAGAACCTCTGCCCAGGAATTCTCAATTTTTACGTTCATTCTGCTTAAATAAAGATGTATTCAAGTACCTCATCAATGGTTTTGAAATATTTGAATTCAAGTCCCTTAATATATATATCCTTAATTTCCTTAATGTCTTTTTCGTTTTCTGATGAAAGAAGGATAGTTTTAATGCCAGCTCTTTTTGCAGCCAGTATTTTTTCCTTTATTCCGCCTACTGGAAGTACCCTTCCTCTAAGAGTAATTTCACCAGTCATTGCTATTCCGCTTCTGACACTTTTTTTCATAAGCGAAGAGGCCATTGCGCTCACCATTGTGATACCGGCAGATGGACCATCCTTAGGGATAGCACCTTCTGGAACGTGAATATGGATGTCTCTCTCCATAAACTCTTTATGAGTCATACCAAGCTTGTCAGGATGTGATTTAAGGTATTGGTATGCAATAATTGAGGACTCTTTCATAACATCACCTAAGTTACCGGTAGTAGAGAGGATTCCCTTCCCCTTGCTTATACTGCACTCAATAAAAAGGATCTCTCCGCCGTTTTGAGTCCATGCGAGACCGGTAACAACACCCGGCCCCTCATTTCCTTTTTGAATATCGTGCTGATTTGTTTGTATTCCCAATATCTCTCTAACCTCTTTTGGCCCTAAAACAGGAGGCAAAGCCTCCTCAAACGCAATTCTCTTGGCTGTTACTCTGGCAACCCTTGCAATTTGTTTATCCAGCCCTCTGACACCCGATTCTCGGGTGTATTCATCAATTATCGTGTCAAGCCCCTTAGAATTAATCTTGAGCTGCTCTTTTGTGAGCCCATGAGCTTCACGCTGCTTTGGCAGCAGGTGATCCTGGGCAATATACCTCTTCTCCTCTGCAAGGTAACCGCTTACATTTATCATCTCCATCCTGTCCCTGAGTGCCGGGTGAATAGTGTGAATATTATTAGCAGTGGTCAGAAAAAGAACCTTTGAAAGATCGTAATCTATATCAAGATAGTTGTCGTGAAAAGTAGTATTTTGCTCCGGATCTAATACCTCTAACAGAGCAGATGCAGGATCACCTCTGAAATCACTGCTTACCTTGTCTATCTCATCAAGAACAATAAGAGGATTTGATGTACCTGCCTTTTTTATTGCATTTATTATTCTGCCAGGCATTGCTCCAATGTATGTTCTTCTGTGTCCTCTAATCTCTGATTCATCGTGAAGGCCACCCAGTGAGATTCTTCCATAGTTTCTGCTAAGTGCTTTAGCTATTGATTTTCCCAATGAGGTTTTACCAACTCCCGGAGGGCCGTAAAGGCATAATATAGGGGATTTCATATCTCCTTTTAGTTTAAGTACTGCAAGGTGTTCAATAATCCTATCCTTTACCTGCTCCAGTCCAAAATGGTCAGAATCCAATGTTTTCTTTGCATGATTAAGGTCAAGGTTGTCCTTGCTAGTCTCGTTCCAGGGAAGTTCTATCAGGAATTTTACATATGATAGCTGTATGTTGTAGTCAGGAGAGTTTGGATTTGTTCTCTCAAGTTTCTGTAACTCTTTTTCAAAAGTCTCAGCTACGTGCAGAGGCCATTTTTTATCCTTTGCCAGTTGCCTGAGATCGCTAAACTCCTGAAGATTGTTGTTAATTCCTAACTCCTCCTGAATAGTCTTCAGCTGGTTGTTAAGATAGTATTCTCGTTGTTGCTGATCTATTTCTGTTCTTACTTTCTGCTGAATATCATCCTTGATTTTTAGGAGATCAATATGTTTATTCAGCAATTCCAGGAGTTTCAGCGCTCTGTTTTTAAGTTTGTTCTCTCTGAGCAGAGCCATTTTGTCAAGCGGATTTTCAATCTCCATGCTTGAAGCTATGAAGTTTATCAGAAAACTGTGTCCCTCAATGTTCTTAATTGCAAATGCAGCCTCCTGCGGGAGGTTAGGCGATAACTTAATTATGTGGAGGGAGGCATCTTTTATAGAACTGGCTATAGCCTCGAGCTCTTTAGAGGCTCTTTTGCTAATCTCCTCTTCAAGATATTTAACAGTAGCTGTAAAGTATGGCTCCCTAAATAATATATCCTGGATTTTAAAACGCTTTATCCCTTGAAGAATAATTGTAGTGCCGCCATCTGGCATTTCAATTATCTTGATAATTCTTGCTAGTGTTCCGGTTTCAAAAAGGTCGCCCTCTCCCGGATCTTCAACTCTTGCATCTTTTTGTGCAACTGCTCCCAGAATTTTATCTTTAGAATATACATCTCTTACAAGCTTAACGGACTTTTCCCTCCCTACAGTAATTGGTATAATAGTATCCGGAAAGAGAACGGCATTTCTCAAAGCGAGAATTGGCAGAGTATCTGGCATGACTACATCTCTCATGTCCTGACCCCCTTCAAAACTCATTACCGGAATCATGCTCATGTCGTCTCCTGTGGATTGCTGAAATATCAGATTTTTAACTTTCATATAATGGTAGCTGGTTTATGTCAAATTGTCACTTGGTTTTCTAATGAAAATAGAAAACAATTGCTGATAATAATCTGTCAATCTCTGTGCCAAGATGGGAAAACGGTATCATTTTTGTTGTAACCGTAAACTGTTACCCTATAATATAATAAAAAACGGTGATGCGAACAGACTATTTTTTCTGATTATACAAAAAAAAGCCCCAAAGTTTGCGTAAATCAATAAAATAATAGTATTTTTGTTCGTCAAAAAATTGACTAACCCTTTAAATTATTTAATTATTATGACAAAAGCGGATATCGTAAACGAAGTTGCAAAAGCAACAGGAATGGAAAAAATCGCTGTACAGAATGTAGTTGAAAGCTTCATGGACAGCGTAAAAGACTCGTTGGCAAAAGATAAGAACGTTTATCTTCGCGGATTTGGCAGTTTCATAGTTAAGAAACGTGCAAAAAAGACAGCCAGGAACATATCAAAGAACACAACTCTTGTTATTCCTGAGCACTTCATCCCTTCGTTCAAGCCTGCAAAGGTGTTTATGAACAAGGTAAAGAACAATGTAAAGTAATATTACTTTATTTAAGTAAGTAAAAATAATCAAATTATGCCAAGCGGAAAGAAAAGGAAAAGACACAAAATGGCGACTCACAAGCGTAAGAAGCGTCTGCGTAAAAACAGGCACAAAAAGAAAAAATAGAGTTGCTTTTTTAGTCTAGAGTGCGTGATAATCTAAAGCAAATCATACGATTTGCTTTAGATTTATTCATTTAAAAATGGTCGATGGAGAAAGATCTTATTATTGATGTAAACACTACCGAAGTATCCATAGCGCTTCTTGAAAATCACAGGCTCACTGAGCTGAACAAGGAGCAAAACAACGGTCACTATTCGGTAGGTGACGTTTATCTTGGAAGGGTGAAGAGAATAATGCCTGCGTTGAACGCGGCATTTGTTGATATTGGAGACAACAAAGATGCGTTTATCCATTACTTGGACCTGGGTATGGCCTTTAAAGCTCTGGATTGGTTTACCAGGCACATTGGCCCCAGCAAACTATCTCACAGTCAGTTATTTTCAGGAGTAAAACTGAATGATATACTTGAAAAAGAGGGAAAGATTGCAGATATTCTCAAACCTGGACAGCTAATTGTTGCCCAAATTGTAAAGGAACCAATTTCTACCAAAGGATCCAGATTAACCTCAGAAATTTCTATCGCCGGAAGAAACATGGTATTGATACCATTTTCTGACAAGGTTAATATATCTCAGAAGATTACCTCTAAAGAGGAAAAGAAGAGATTGGAAAGATTGGTCTATAGTATTTTACCACCAAACTATGGTGTGATTATCAGAACGGCTGCAGAGGGAAAGAGGGCTGCAGTATTAGACGGTGAATTGAAATCTCTTATAAAAAAGTGGGAAGACTCCTGGATCAAACTTGCAAAAGGCAGTGCTCCCCAGCTTCTTTTTACTGAAAACAGCAGGACTACAACTATTCTCAGAGATCTTCTGAATGAAACCTTCACTAATGTTTACGTTAATGATGAGTCAATCTACGAAGAGGTTAGGGATTACATTTCTGTGATTGCCCCTGAGCATGAGAAAATCGTAAAACTGTACAAAGGTTCGCAACCGATTTTTGACAATTTTGATATCTCTAAACAGATAAGAGGTTCATTTGGTAAGGTTGTGACTATACGCCAGGGTGCATATCTCATAATTGAGCACACTGAGGCTTTGCATGTAATTGATGTGAACAGTGGTATAAGGGCAAAATCCGGAGCCGATCAAGAGCAAAATGCTTTTGAGGTAAACATGAATTCGGCAGAAGAGATTGCAAGACAATTGAGATTACGGGATATGGGTGGAATCATTATTGTTGATTTCATCGATATGGATAGCAACGAGAATAAAATCAAGTTGTTTAAACATATGCAAACTCTGATGCAAAATGACAGAGCAAAGCATAATATCCTGCCAATTACTAAGTTTGGACTTATGCAGATAACAAGACAGCGCGTAAGACCGGCAATGGAAATTAATACTGCTGAGACCTGTCCTTCTTGTAACGGCTCTGGCAAAATCTCATCTTCTTTACTAATTGACGAGTCTATAGAAAGACAACTTGCTTATTACGTAAAGGAAAAGGGTCATAAATCCCTGACAATAAAAGTCAACCCAATAGTTGCGGCATACCTGACAAAAGGTATAACCAGCATAAGATTCAAACTTGCATTGAAGTACAAGTGCTCTTTAAAAATTAAGGAATCATCAGAGAATCACCTGCTTCAGGTAATTTGGTTTGATTCAAAAAATGAAAAGATAGAGAGCTGATCAGACTTTTTTACAAACTATCAGCTTTTTTTGGTTGAGAGGGAGAATTGTTCCAAATATTTGGAACTCTTCTCCCTCTTCAATTTTCAGTTTTTTTCTGAGTTCTTCAGCTGGAAGTGGAAAATTTCTTACAGAGATTGAGGCTTTTGGATAGCACCCTCTTATTTCTGCCTGATCCCCTTTTCCAAAGTTATATATATCAATAATTTTAAATGATTTGCCCTGGAAATCCGGTATTAAAACTTTTGAGAAATAGAGATGAGAACTTTTATCTGCCTTGCCAAGTGAAAACCGTTCTGCGGTTACCTTAAATGCACCTCCTTTAATCAGAGATGAATTAGGTTCATATAGATACATCCCGGATTTAGGTGCTAAATACTCAATTTCCATTTTAATCTCCTCATCAATGGTCCATCTTGATGACTCCCACTGACCATCTCTCTTAAGGTTCCATGCTTCAATTGGAACTTTATCCCAGTTGTGGTTATTTTGTTTAGAATCAATTAGCAGAAGCAGCTCCTTACATTCGTTATGAACAGAAATTATATATAACTCTTTGCAACCATTAATCAGTTTAAGAATCTGACTAATATCCTCCATAGGGGAGATCTTTACCAGCAACTGATCCGAGTTTTTAAGTATATCATCTTTTATTTTTAAGAGGTCCGGCTCGTAATCTGTAATTGAATAAACCCTTTTACCGCCACTCTTCCTCCTTGAAGGGTCAATGTATGTAATTACCCTATACACTGATTCTTTTGACTTGATATGCTTGTTTAACTGGGTGTTTAAAGAGGATGGAGAGACATCGTAATTCTGAACGTTTATATTTGAGACACCGGATACTTTAAAATTATGAATAGCAGCGGAACAAAGGAGGGGATCTCTCTCAAACATAACAACCTCTTTGCATACTTTTGAAATATAATAGCTGTCTATGCCGAGACCACCTGTTAAATCAAATGCGAGAGAGGCACCCTTGAAAAATCTCTGTTTAAAAGTGGCTGTATGCCACGAACTGCATTGTTCTACTGATAGCAATGAGGGATATACAATCTCTCTGTTTTTCCCCCATTCAGGTACTTTTTTAAGCATTCTTTTTCTACCCTCAATTGTACTGACAGCTAGTCTGAGATCAATTTTGCACTTGCCGGAATAGGAGAACAGGAGCTTGTCAGGCTCCTTATCCATATTATTATCAACAAAATCAGTAAAATTATTGTCGACCTTTATCATATCAGTATTTTGTAAAAGAGCAAAGATCTCTTTCAGGAATATTTTTAAGATTTTTTAATCTGTAAACATCAAAACGTAATACCGGTTTTCCAAATTTCTTGATGTATACAGATCTTACTTTTTCGTGATGAGTGAAATACTTCTTTCCGTAATATTCTGCCTTAGGAATATCTCTTGAGGACTCAATGAAATATGCACTTTCACCATACCTGAAAGTTCCAAGTTCACTTGTTATCCATGCGAATTTTCTGGTATCCTCAAGTTTTCCGATTGTCTTTACTGCCACTTCAGCAGGTTCTGCAATATAAAAATTCATATGGGAAGCTTGTGCCCAGTTTGATGAAAGAATGAAGCTCTTCTCAGGCATTTCGCCTTTTTTTATATCTTCTGATCTGATTTGCTCAAATTCTTTTGAAAGAGTTCTCCAACCAAAATATTCTAGTGTAATATCTTCACTCCCTATCTCTTTACTACTCTTTTCTTTTAAGTCAAGATTAAGAAAACCTGTAAAATAATGGAAAAAGAGAATCATCATTGATAGCAGCAAAAGCGATAGTGCATTTGAAATAGGAGAGGGGATAGTATTTTTATCTGACTCTTCATCTTTTAATTTACTATCTAGATATGCAGCTGCAATAAACATAAGAGGAATAAATCCAGGTGCAGACCAGTTTGTTTTACTCTCAGCAAATAATGAGACTGATATGAAAAATATCAGAATCGGAAGAGATAGGGATATTAGCAATTTAAATTGTGAAGCAGTTAAGAATTTTTTCTTTTTAAAAATCACCACTGCATAAGTCATTATAATGATATTCAGTGGATTGTTGTAAATGAATATCAGAGCTGTTGATTTAATGAAAGCTAAAAAATCAGGTGTAGAGTTAAGCACGGGCAGTCTTGAACTCTGAAATGCAAAACTAATAAAGTCGTTTTCTACATTCCATAAAAATACAGGTAGAAGGAATAATAGACTTAAAAGGACTGACAGGTAAAGATAAATATCCTTTAGTATCTTTCTGTTTGATGAAATGATATATACAAAGGCTCCTACCCATATAAAAAAAGAGGAGTACTTTGAGAGCATTGCCAATCCTATGAAAATACCTGCAAGCATAATAGCTATCCTGCAGAGTGTTCTGGTCTCTTCACAAGATTCATACTTTACAATTAATCCTTCATGAAGAAAGTAAATTGACAGAAGCAAAAATAGTGTCTGCGGAGTATCCGGACTAATAAATGTACCAGCAATCACAGAGCAGTAGAATGATGCAGTATAAAGTAAAGCCGCATAAAGACCGGTTCTTTCGTTTCTTATCCTTCTGCCAATTATAAATACAATCCAGGTGTTTAAACTCCCGATTGTTACAGATGCCAATCTGAGGAAGAACTCCCCCTCAAGGGCCATATTAACAGTAAACAATTGAATTAGCCAGCCAATCATAGGCGGATGGTCAATATGGCTAAGTTCCGGGAAAGATCCATATGTCCAGTAGTAAGCTTCGTTTGCTCCTAAATCCAGTATCCAAGCAAGTAACCCTCTCGTAAATGCTGATATTACTATCAACCAGAAGAGTTGTCTTTTCACTAAAGATGTTCCTAACGCCAGAGATTTCATTTGGAATTATCTGATATGATTTTATTACTAATTATATTGAATCTCCACAAAAAAAGCAGAGCAGCAAATACAAGCCCCAGCAGAAGTCCTATCCATACCCCCACAGCTCCCATTCCCAAAACTACCCCACACAAGTATCCAAGTGGAAGACAAACTAAGTAGTACGATACAATTGAAAGTATGAGCGGTATTTTCACATCAGCCAAAGCCCTGAGGGCTGCAAGTCCTGAGAGCTGCATTGCATCGAATATTTGAAAAAGAGCAGCAATAACAAGTAGCTTTGCAGCCATCTCTCTTACAAGAATATCTTCAGTGTAAATAACTGGAATATAATTTCTGAACAGAATATATGCAATTCCACTTACAGACATTAGAGCAACACTAAGGTGAACCGCAGCGAATCCTTCTTTTCTCATCGCTTTAAAGTCTCCGAATCCATACTGGTGCGAAACCCTTATGGTTGAAGCAGCTCCTACTCCGAGTGCAAGCATAAAAGAGAAGCTGCTCATACTCATAGCAATCTGGTGTGCTGCCAGAGATACTTTACCGCTCCATCCAACCATTATTGCGCTTAAACTGAAAGCAGTAATCTCAACTAGATTTTGGAATGAGAGAGGAATTGATGTTTTGAGCACATCTTTGAGTAAAGCTCTGTTTATAAGTTTCCTCGAGAAATGTTTAAGGTAAACGTTGTAAGAACTATGTTTAAAGAAGAAGACTAAAAACGAAACAAACATGAGAATTCTGCTCACGAGAGTGGCAATGGCCGCCCCTTTTACCCCCATAGCACTGAAGCCCAAATGTCCATATATCAGAGCCCAGTTTAAAGTAATATTCAATGCGTTTGCAACCAAAGTGATGTACATTGCATACTTAGTAATACCAATTCCTTCAGAGAACTGTCTTAACCCAAAGAACATAAGAAATGGCAGCAGGGAGAAGAGCATTGTGTTATAATATAACCTTGCCTGAATCACTACATCTTCTGTTTGGCCCATACTTCCCATAAAGAAACTCATTCCGTACATCAGCAGAGTTAGCAAGATTGAGGCTATGAAGTTAAGAGTAAGAGAATTTTCTAATAGTGCACCTACTCTTGCATGATTACCACGTCCAAATGACTGGCCAACGTGAGGGGTAAGTCCCTGAGTAAAGCCGATGCCAAAGACCATCCCCAATATAAAAATTGAATTGGCAAAAGAGACACCTGCAAGCTCAGCAGTACCAAGGTGCCCCACCATAATATTGTCGGCCAGGTTAACGGTAATCTGGCCGGCCTGAGTAAGCATTACAGGTAAAGCAACTTTAAGGTTACGCTTATAGTAAGGAATGTACTCTTTAATAAACATATGGCAAAGATACTCTACTTTTATCTTATTTTTTTAATATCCCGAGGTATTCATTAAATTTGTTAAAATTGTTTAAAATGGATACATCTTATATAGACCGGGTAAATATTTGGCTTAACGGGGCCTTTGATGAAGAGACAAAAAAAGAGATAAAAAGGATGGGACTTGAGGCTAAGGCAACTCTTGAGGACTCTTTTTATAAAAATCTTGAGTTTGGTACAGGCGGTCTCAGGGGGATAATGGGTGTGGGGACAAACAGGGTCAACAGATACACCATAGGGATGGCAACCCAGGGTCTTTCAAATTATATAAAATCCACAATAAAAGGCAGAGAGTGCATAAGTGTTGCTGTATCATACGATAGCCGTAATAATAGCCGGGAGTTTGCCGGAATTACTGCATCTGTTTTTGCTTCAAATGGTTTTAGAGTATATCTGTGTGATGATATTAGACCCACTCCAGTACTAAGTTTTGCGATAAGGCACTATAAATGCGTTGCCGGGGTGATGATTACGGCATCTCATAATCCTCCGGAGTATAATGGTTATAAGGTTTACTGGGAAGATGGCGCTCAGATTACAGCTCCTCATGACGTAAACATAATTGCTGAGGTTGAAAAAATTCAGGATGTCTCTCAAGTTAAATTCTCCGGAGCAGCATCTGAAATACACCTTATAGGAAAGGAGCTAGATGATGAATATCTTAAGGCAACTCTTTCACTTACCCTCTCTCCTGAGTTGGTTAAAAAGCACAACCACTTTAAGATTGTATACACTCCACTTCATGGAACGGGTGTGAAAATTGTTCCAAGAGCTCTCAGAGAGGTGGGATTTAATAATATTATAAATGTACCGGAGCAGGATGTAAGTGATGGTAACTTCCCTACAGTGAAATCTCCCAATCCGGAGGAGAGTTCGGCCTTAAAGATGGCATTGGATAAGGCAAATGAAACCGGAGCAGATTTGGTTATGGCTACCGATCCGGACGCAGACAGAATCGGGATAGCAGTCAGGGACGGCAGGGGTGAGATGACATTGCTTAACGGAAATCAGATGGCTGCAATTCTCTCATACTATATTCTTGAAAGATGGCGCGAGAACGGCAAACTCCAGGAGGGTAATAACCCGGATTTCTACATGGTTAAAACTATTGTGACTACAGATTTGCTTAAGAGTATTGCTGAGGCATACGGAGTTCAAATATTTGATGTTCTTACAGGATTTAAGTATATCGCAGAGGTTGTAAGAGAGAACGAAGGTAAAAGGGAATTCATTTGCGGAGGGGAGGAGAGTTACGGATTTAATGTGGGTGAATTTGTAAGGGATAAAGATGCTGTTATCGCAGCTGTGCTTGTAGCAGAGGCAGCAGCATGGGCAAAAGAGAGAGGGATGTCTCTGTACGAATTGCTGATTGAAATTTATATAAAATTTGGTTTTTACAAGGAGCGATTGCTCTCTGTTACAAAAAAAGGAATTGATGGCTCGCAGCAGATAAAATTGATTATGAAGAATCTGAGGGAGAGTCCTCTCCAGAATCTGGGTGACTCACAAGTTGTCCTTGTTCACGATTATCAAAAATCTGAGAGTGTTGATATGATAAGTGACTTGAGATTTAAAATCAATCTCCCTAAATCAAACGTTTTACAATTTGTTAGTGCAGATAACGGTATTGTATCAGTAAGGCCATCCGGTACTGAACCAAAAATTAAATACTATTTTGGTGTAAAGGACAAACTAGACAAGGCAGAGGACTTTGAAAAAGTTAACAGGAATCTGGATAAGATGCTAGAAAAGATGGTCAGGCAACTGGAGAGTCTTTAAGAGGAATCGTAAAAACAAAAGTTGAACCTATTCCCGGTTCAGAAAACAGGGATATCTCTCCCCCCATAAGGGTAAGGTATCCCTTTACAATTGATAACCCAAGGCCAGCCCCTTCAATATTTTTTGATGCAATACCATCAATTCTCGTAAACCTCTCAAATATCAGGTTCTGTTTTTCCATTGAAATACCGATTCCGGTGTCCTTCACAAAGCACCTGATTAATTCTTTGGTAAATGAAAAACCAATAGTAATTGTTCCGTGAGTAGAGTATTTTATCGCATTCTTCACGAGATTTACGAAAATTGCAAAAATCTTCTCCTGATCTCCTTCGAATATTGACTTTTGTTCTATTGATGGGACATCAGTAGTTATTAAAATCCCCTTTTTTTCTGCTTCCGGTCTGAATGTTCCTGCGACCTCATAAATCAATCCTCTCATGTCAACAGGCTGTGTATTCAGAGATACAATACCTGCCTCAATCTTTGAGATATTTATAATATCGTTTATTGTTGAGAGCATTCTGTTACCGCTTTTCTCAATTATCTCAATGTATTCTTTTCTTTCATCTCCAGTGATATCCTCGTCTTGAATCAGCTCAATAAAACCGAGTATACTATTCATTGGTGTCCTGATTTCATGACTAATATTCTGAAGGAATGCTGTTTTAAGCCTGTCGCTCTCTTCAGCTTTCTCCTTTGCCATTATAAGGTCGTTAATCAACTTTTTTCTGTCGGTAATATCCTCTTTTACACCAACAAAGTTGACCAATTTTCCCTCTTCATTAAAAATGGGTGATATTGATACATCCTCCCAGTAAAAGTCACCATTCTTCTTTTTGTTTTTAATCTCTCCTCGCCACTCATTACCGGAAGAGATTGTTCTCCAAAGGTTTTGATACATCTCTTTTGGATGGGTGCCAGAATTAAGAATTCTGGGATTCTCTCCTAAAACCTCATTTATTTCATAACCGGTAAGTTGAGTGAACTTGGGGTTAACGAATTCAATTTTGCCTCGTGCATCTGTAATAATAACAGAAGCAGGAGATTGTATTACTGCAATATTTAATTTCTGAGAGGCCTCTTCAGCAGATTTAATCTCCATGAAATTTGCAATCTCATTTGCTACTATTTCCACTATGTCCAGATCTAGATTTGAGAATGCGTTTTTTGAATCATAATTCTGAATAACAATTGCTCCTACAATCTTATTTCCGCTTTTTATTGGAGAGCCCAGCCATACCTGTGAAATTGTCCCAAAAAGCCTTAATTTGCCCTCTGAGTGCAGTTTAAGTATGTCATCGTAGTAATATATTGCAGATTTGCCACCTTTAATCAGATGACCGGTCATTGATCCCTCGGCAGGAAATTCTTCAATTCTCTCTTTTTCATCGCTCATTCCGCCTACTCTAAGTAGCCCGTTCTCCTCATCATAAAAGGCAACAAAGATGTTGTTTACCTCCATAATAGTGTTTAGCTCAGTAATAATCGTGTTGTAGAAATCTGTGAAAGAGTTAGAGACAACAACTGAGTGAGCCAGATTTCTCTGAACCTTAAGAACCATCTCGGATCGTTTCTTTTCAGTAATATCCTGAGAAGATATTACAATACTGTCCTTCCCTTTTGGGTTGCCCGGAAGGAGTCTGAATCTGTGTTCAACAAGTCTGTAGAATCCTTCACTTGTGACCAGTGAAGATTCGATCTGACCCTTCCCATTCAATATTAGCTGCGAAAATATTTGTTCCTTTACGTTACCTCTCTCATCGGGGTGGAGAAGGGAGTAAAATGAGCTTTTCATGAGCCTTTCTTTAGTTAGGCCGAGAACTTCATTGTAAGCTTCGTTACAATATAAAATAACACCATCAAGGTCAATATTGGCAATCATATTGAAACTGTTATCCATAATCAGTTTCAACTCCCTCTTCTCCATCAGGAGCTTGATTTTCTCAAGTTCAGCGTTAATCTCTTCCAATGTTACGGGACCTTTTTGTTAATAAGAATTTGGCTGTATTATAAAGAATATAGGCAAGAAATAAACCGGCTGCCCATCCGGACCAGCTTATTTTAAACAGTAGAGATAAGATTCCTGTGATAGCAGAGTAAATAATGAATCCAAAAACCTCACTGTTATCTGCCCATTTAAGATTTTTGAATTTCAGAGAAAACATAGTGATGTTGCTAACAAGCAAAAAAGAGAGGATAACAGATAATATGGGCCAGAACCAAATAGTGTTCTCAATATAAGCTAGATAGCTTACAGTGCTTGAAAAATGGAGTAAGCTTACAATAAGGATTGCATTGGCAGGAGTGGGAAGGCCTATAAAGCTTGAAGTTTGTCGTGTATCAACATTGAATTTAGCAAGTCTCAGCCCAGAAAAAAGGACTATTACCAGAGGGATTAATGTAAGGAAGAAAGGGGCAGTTAGCTCAACAGAGTAGTCTGCCCCAAAAAAGGTTTCGTATCTTTTAAGTATAAGTATTGCCGGTGCCATCCCAAAGCTTATAAGATCTGCAAGAGAGTCAAGCTCTTTTCCCATAGGAGAATAGGCGTTTAGTAACCTGGCAGAAAATCCATCCAGGAAGTCAAATAGAGCAGCTGCGAGTACAAGATATACAGCCCAGATTTCGAAACCTCTGAAAGCAAAGGTCACTGCAATAGCCCCGCAAACAAGATTGAGCGAGGTAATAGTGTTTGGAACGGCACTTCTTAATTTCATTTATCAGAATTTAAGCTTCTTACGGATATCCTTAGGAATTGAATTCTTATGAACCATTATTGAGATACTCTTTGCCCTCACAAAACTTTCTGACATGTTGAGGTATCCGCCAAAATTATTCCTCTCAGTCCCCCATGAGTTTTTTGTGATGTAGTATTTATTTCCGTTCTGGTCTTTACTGATTCCTGTCAGTAACATCAGGTGATCATCAGTAGTTGTGAAATTTTCATAACCGGCCTGGCGGATCTTCTGATCTACTTTAATTTCAGGGAATATTTTTTCAAATTTTAATGCCTCTTCTTTGTTCTCCTCAACAGGATTTATAGCAACACCATTCTTGTGAGAAAATCCCTTTTCACTAACGTCTCCGTCCCAGCAAACGGAATATCCGGTGGTAAGAGCATTGTCAATAATTGCCATAAACTCATCAATAGGGACATTCCAGAATTTACCATAATCCCAGTTGTCAGGAACTTCAATCACAGACTCTTCGTAAAATGGAATATGAGAAAGAGATGTTATCTCAACGTAATCATTCATGTCCAGAGCCATATCATCAGCAAATGATTTGGGAGTATACTCCTTTCCCCTGTATGTGAACTTTTCAGGGACTTTGCCTAGGTATGTGTCCATAATAGCATCAGCAAGGATATAATACTGTGCGCTTTTTTGTTTTAATTCAACAGATGCAGCCGAGAAAGCGTTAATATACTTGTTTAATTCCTTGTGGTTGTTTAGTTTAGAGTCATAATTTATTCCATTGTATGCTTCCTGAGGAATCATACCATATTTTTTTACAATGTTTGTGAACATGTGAGCCAAACTGCCCTGCCCAAGATTTCCTTTACCTTGTCTAAGGTAATTATCATTCATCTTGTTCAGATAGTTAATTCTAACCGCAAACATTTCAGATATATCATGCTCACCTTTTCCGGTTCGAAGAAGTTCAGATTCAAGAAAAGCTGCTGTTGCATAGCTCCAGCAAGTTCCACTTGATGCCTGATTTTTAACTGGAGTTGCCTGAACTTTAGCAACGTCTGTAAAGGTGTAAACCTGAGCTGAGACACTTATTGCAGCAGAGCTCATTAAAATAGCAGCTGCAAGAGAGAGGAGAGTTTTATTCATGATTGTTAAAGGTTAAGTTTTTTAAGTATGTCTGCCGGAATTGCACTTTTGTGCACAACAATATTCATGGTTTTATATCTGAGAAAAGGTTCAGAAACGTACCAGGTTCCCTTATAGTCTCCGGTCTCTCCCCAGCTATTCTTGACCATAAAGAATGTTTCTCCGTTATTCTCCTTTGCAATTCCAAAAATATGCATTCCGTGGTCGTCTGTAGTCTGGAGATTGTCATATCCGGTTTGTCTGATCTCTTGAGTAATGCTCTTTTCCCTTACAACACTTTCAAGAGAGTAGATTTTTGTATCAATCTCATTTTTACTTAGCCCTATCCACTTCTCCTGATCTGAACCTGACATGTTTTTAGTATCTGTCTCAGGAACTATTGCTACACCTTTACGGGTGAATCCTTTTTCACTTACATCCGACCCCCAGAGCACAGTATATCCCTTTTCAATTGAATTTTTCACAACTTTTACAAGCTCATCAACAGGAATGTTGAATGATGAATCCCATCTCCAGTTATCCGGAATTTCAAGGGCAAATGAGGTATAAAAAGGATGGTGTGTATATGAAGTAAGCGAGATATAATCGTCTGGATTAATATCTAAAGAGGCGGCAAAACTTCTGGGAGTGTACTCTTTTCCCTGATAGGTGAATTTTTCAGGAATAATGCCGAGGTATGAATCTAAAATACCTCTTATCCCTTTTTTCCAGGCTGTGGAAAGTTTGCCGTTTGGATTTCTCTCAAGTGCTTTTACATAGCCGGCAAGGACTGCGTCGAGCTCATTGTGAACATGAGTCTCCTCTCCATACTCAAGCCCGTCCATAATCTCTTCAGGAACAATTCCGTAATTCTTCCAAACATAGAGGGCATCTCCAAAAGAGCTGCCTGGAGCCATGTTTATCTTCCCGCCTGTTCTGATGTACTTGTCGGTTTTATCAAAATAGGAGTTAGAGACAACATACATCTCTGAAAGATCATGAGACCCTTTACCCTTTCTGATTATTTCAGACTCGAGGAAAGAGATTGTAGAGAAGCTCCAGCAAGTGCTGGTTCTGTTTTGATTTTTTACCGATGTAACAGGAAGTTCTTTGATAGTAGTGAATTGATACGCAGAGCTAACTTTGTTCTGAGATAACAAATGACTTGAAAATAGCAAGATAGCTGGTACTGCTAATAAATAGGAGAGTTTTTTCACAATTTGAAAGTTTTGGTTGAATTATCAAAGTTATGAAAAAAGTGTCAATTTGCTATGGGATATTCATGTATTTATGCGTTTGAAGCGATATGCTCCATACGGGGTTGTTTTTTACGTATTCAATGATCACTGGAAGCATTAAATTGCTTTTACTCCATTCAGGCTGAAGATACAATTTACAACCATTTGCCACGAATTTTCTGTTCTTCTCTGCCCATTCAAAATCTTCTTGAGTTTCGATAATAATTTTAAGCTCATCTGCCTTTGAGTAAATCTCTTTAATGGGTGGTTTCTTCTTTTTTGGTGAAAGGCAAATCCAGTCAAATGTTCCACTGAGCGGAGATGATCCGGAGGTTTCAAGAAAAATCTCCATACCATTGCTTTTAAGGAGCTCGCACATTTTGTCGAGAGGGTAGTTGAGTGGCTCTCCACCTGTTATAACAATTGATTTAGCAGAGTAAGAAGAGGCGTCGGCAACAATTTTTTCAATTTCAACGGGTGGGTAAACTGCAGGATTCCAGGTCTCCTTTGCATCGCACCAGCTGCATCCCACGTCGCATCCTCCCAGTCTTATGAAGAATGCCGCTTTTCCTGTATTGCAACCCTCTCCCTGAATAGTGTAGAAACTCTCTACGAGAGGCAGAAGCGCACCCTCTTCAAGTATGGGATATTTCATGTTTCAATTTTTTGCAAAGTTAATATATAT
>CAZPRX010000005.1:2408-17113 GCA_964588835.1 uncultured Muribaculaceae bacterium | reverse complement strand
CTGGCTCTCTTGCTTATCTTATTTGGAGATCTGGACCCGGAAAACCCAAGGGTGACGGCAACCCTGGCAGTGGCTCTTCTTATGGCCACCTGGTGGATAACAGAGGTGGTGCCTCTGGCGGTAACTTCGCTCCTTCCTGTTGCCCTGTTTCCCCTTCTGGGAATTATGGATGGACGGGCTGTCTCGTCTACATATTTTAATGACACAATTTTCCTGTTTATGGGAGGGTTTCTTGTGGCGCTGGCAATGGAGCGGTGGGATCTTCACAGGCGGATTGCATACAAAATTTTATGTGCTACAGGGGTGAGTCCTTCAAGGATTCTCCTTGGATTTATGGCATCGGCTTTTTTTCTGTCTATGTGGATATCAAACACAGCAACGGCAATGATGATGCTTCCTATTGCCATGGCCATTATTAAACAACTGGACGTGTTAATGGGTGGCAAGGGTTCCGGAAGATTTTCGATTGCTATTCTTTTGGGTATTGCGTACAGCTCATCGGTGGGAGGTATAGCCACACTTGTAGGCACGCCACCCAATCTCTCTTTTGTGAGGATATATCACATCTATTTTCCGGATGCTCCTGAAATTTCATTTTATAAATGGCTCATTTTTGCACTACCGCTTGCTTTGTCAATATTCGTATTTATCTGGGGCTATCTGTACATTTTGTTCAGGCCTAAAAAGGGCGAATGGAGAGAGATTGAGAGGAATATTTTCCATAATTACTTAAAAGAGATGGGCAGAACCACCAGGGAGCAGAAGATTGTATTTGTTGTCTTTTCTCTCCTTGCTTTGCTTTGGATTTTCCGTGCCGATATCCAATTGGGCAGCTTTACCCTCCCCGGATGGAGCGGGCTCTTTCCTGAATCGGGATACATAAATGACGGGACGGTTGCAATATTTATGGCTCTGGTACTCTTTGTGATTCCGGCAGGTAAGGGTAGTGTTGCCGATGACGGGAAGAGGAGTATGCTGATGAACTGGGAGACGGCTGTTAAGCTTCCATGGAGTATATTACTTCTGTTTGGCGGGGGGTTTGCACTGGCTACGGGATTTAAAGAGAGTGGGCTCTCATTATGGGTGGGCAGCCATTTTGCGGGGGTAGCCTCTCTGCATCCAGTACTGATAATCTTAATAATTTGTCTTGTAATAACTTTTCTTACTGAACTTACTTCAAATACAGCCACAACGGAGATGGTTCTTCCGGTTCTTGCAGGGATAGCTGTTACAACCGGCATAAATCCGCTGATGCTTATGGTGCCGGCCACTATATCGGCCTCAATGGCATTTATGATGCCGGTGGCAACTCCTCCTAATGCAATTATTTTTGGGACAGGCAGGGTCTCTGTGGGAACGATGGCCAGAACGGGTCTTGTGTTAAATATACTGGGGGCAATTTTAATAACTCTATTTGTATTTTTCTTTGGGGATATTATTAAGGGAATATAATAATCGAAAGGAGGACAATTAAGAGAGATAAAATAAATACACGAGAATTAATATGTGCGGTTTTAATTATATCTTGGTGCTCTATCTCTCTCTGCTCTTTTCCTATATAAGGTTTTGATACAACTATCCCGCTATACACACTAGGGCCTCCCAAGGTACAATTTAAGGCTCCGGCAAGGGCTGCCTCCGGATAGCCCGAATTTGGACTGGAATGGGATCTCCCATAATGTATCATATACTTAAATGACTTGTATTTAAGAGTAACAATAAAAATTAACAGTGCTGTTATTCTTGCGGGGATAAAGTTTGCAAAGTCGTCAAGTTTTGCAGATGCTCTTCCAAAAAGGAGGAATCTATCATTTTTATAACCTACCATAGAATCTAGCGTATTTACCATTTTATAAGACATCATAAGAGGTACTCCTCCCAATGTGTAATAAAAAAGTGGTGCTACAACTCCGTCGCTAAGGTTTTCAGACATTGTCTCCAAAATTGCCATTCGTATTTTGTGGGGTGATAGTTGGGAGGTATCTCTACCAACTATTTCACTAAGCATTATTCTTGATTTTTGAATATCACCCTTAGTAAGCTGCTGTTCTATTTTAAGCCCTTCCTCTATTAAAGATCTGTTACTTAATCCATAGAAGATAAATAGAGAAGAGAAGAGGAGCTGTGTAAAAGGATTTATAGCGGCAATATTTTGTAAAAAATAGAAAATAACCCAAACGCCTAAGGAGAGCAAGGCGCACATTATAAGTCCTTTAAATATCTTATATTGGCCTTTATTTAATTGTTGTTCTAAATAATTGATGCACTTGCCAAACTCCTTTACAGGGTGAGGAAAATTGCGGGGATCTCCCAGCAGTGTGTCAAGTATGGCTCCTGCCATAAGGGCTCCTATTGCAAAATATTTTGTATCTGTCATTATTTAAACTCTTGTAATATTTCTTGAATTGCCTTTATAAGCTCTACGTTCTTATTTCTGCTTTGTGCTGCCACCCTAAAGTGATTATTTGTCAGACCTCTGAAATTTGATGCATCTCTTATTAGTATGCCGTATCTCTTAATGAGCTCTCCTTTCAATTGATGGGAGCTGATTAGGGCAATTTTGGAAAGAAAGAAATTACAACAGGATGGTAACACATCTATACCTTCAATTTTTTTTAATTCCTCTTGTAAAAAGAGTGATTCAGAGAATAACTCATCTTTATCCGGTAATAACTTCTCAAATTGACTCATTATAAAGTAACCTGTATTTAAAGCAATAGAGTTTACGCTCCAGGGAGGACGCATATTGAAGAGTTTTGATATAATATTGGGGGAGGCAATGATGTAACCAAGTCTTAGCCCGGGTATAGCAAAGGCTTTTGTTAGAGAATGAATTTCAATAAGATTTTTTGGTCTCTCACCTTTTGATTGACATATAGTAGTTGATTTGCTAAGATGAACATATGCTTGGTCAAGGATAATCAATGATTGGGAATTCTTATCGCATAAGCGTTTTATTATTTCATAAGGTAGAATTCTTCCATCTGGATTATTTGGATTGCCTACCCAAATGGTTCTATAATCAGAGAGTTTTGATCTGAGAATTGCTTCTGATTCAATATAAGTTATCCTATGGTTATATAGCTTGCAGGCATCTTCATATTCGGCAAATGATGGTATGAATATGGCAGTTTTTGAGGCCGCTGTATAGTGTGCCAATATGTAGAAGGCCTCTGCAGAGCCATTTGTAATTAGAACTGAGTGAATATTAGTATTGTGATGATGAGCAATCCTCTCTCTTAACTCGGTTGCTTCTGGATCTGGATAATTGTGTATAAAACCAATCTCTTCTATTATATGTTCAGTTATCAACTCTCTTTTGCTGTTGAATGCAATATTTGAGCTGAAGTCTATACATATTCTGTATTTTGTTTCGTATGGATTATTACCGTGTCCCTTAATCATATGCCAAAGTTTTGTATATGTAATCCAGTTCTGAATTTGACCTGAACCACTCTGCCAGTTTATTGTAATTTTCTTCCCGAATATCTTGGAATTCAATTGCTGGGGTATCTTTTTTTGAAGCTTCAGAAAGTATAAGAGAGATAAGTGAAGGATTGTCAAATACTCCGTGTATATATGTTCCCCAAGTGTACGTGTTAAGATAAAAACCATCCTCTTCCCCATTATCAAGTATAGCAAAGGGTTTTTTGCCAGAACTTACACCGGAGTGTATCTCATAACCCTTTCCGGAACCTCTGCTGTTGGCAAGTGTGAATGTACACCTACGTGTCACTTTTCCCCTCTGAAGGGTTGTCTCAATGGGGAGAATTCCCAATCCTGGGGCAGATTCAATATCTCCTTCAATTTGGTATGGATCGTGAATCCACTTACCCATAATCTGATACCCACCACATATTCCATAAAGGGGTTTTCCCTTACTGTGATGTCTTAAAATTGCTCCCGCAAGACCACTGCTTCTAAGGTGATTTAGGTCATAAATAACATTTTTTGAGCCGGGAATAATTACTATGTCTGCGGATTCTATCTCTTTGTTATCTCTTGTGTAGAAAAGGGAGACTTGAGGAAGATGTTCCAAGATATTGATATCGGTAAAATTTGACATATGCTTGAGGTGAACTACTGCAATTTTAACCCCTTGTTTCCCCTTTTTTCTCACAATTTTTTCTAGGACTACAGAGTCTTCCTGATCGATTAATATATCATCGTACCATGGCAGAATTGCAACAACCGGCACACCTGTCAACTCCTCGATTAATCTTTTCCCCTCATTAAATAATTCTATGTCCCCTCTGAATTTATTAATGATAATTCCCCTAATTGCTTTCCTCTCTTCTTGTGTAAGGAGCATTACAGAGCCATATAGACTGGCAAATATTCCCCCTTTATCGATATCCGCTACTATATAGGTTGCTGCTCCGCTGTACATAGCCATCCTCATATTAACAATGTCTTTGCTTTTAAGATTGAGCTCTGATATACTGCCGGCTCCCTCTAATACAATGGGATTGTATATGGAATTAAGAGTGTCGTAAGCTCTTGTTGCGCTTTTGAAAAGCTTTTCTCTTCCCTCTTCTCTAAAATATTCCGCTGCACTTTTATTGCCGACAGGTTTTCCGTTCAGAATAATTTGAGATTCATTATTGCTTATCGGTTTTAAAAGTATTGGATTCATATCAGAAGTGCTTTCAATACCGCATGCCTCTGCTTGTACAGCTTGAGCCCTGCCTATCTCTAGATTATCTTTTGTAGCAAAGCTGTTTAGCGACATATTTTGTGCTTTAAACGGGGCAGGGGAGTATCCATCTTGAAGAAGCACTCTGCAGAAGGCTGTATTGATAACCGACTTGCCAACATCAGATCCTATACCAACAAACATTATTGGTCTAATTCTATTTTTCATAATAATTTGAAATCTCTGTTTTCAATTTTTAAAACCTCTCCAAATGATATATCCACTGAGAACATCTCTTCCGGAGTTATGATATTTAATGCAGATAGAAAAGTTCTTATAACGCCTGCGTGAGTTATTATTAACGTTGCTTTTGCGTCTAATGGTATCTCCTCCGCAAATGATTGAACTCTTCTGAACAAGTCCCAAAATGACTCTCCGTCAGGACATCTCTCTTCTAAGTAGTTTGCAAACCATTTTTTACCCTCTTCTCTCTGGAATATTTCGTCCCAGGGTAGCCCTTCCCACTCTCCAAAGTTCATCTCTATAAGCCGATTGTCGTATCGGACTCTCTTGTTAAACTTCTGGGCTAATTGTTTGCACCTTTCAAGAGGGCTGCTATAGACTCTGCCTATGGGAACTCCTTCTAGTTTTTTTAATATAATACCCACATCTTCGTTAAAACTCTCTGCCAGATTTAAATCTGTAATGCCGTAACAAATTCCCTCCTCAACAACTAATTTTGTATGGCGTATCAGGTATATTATTCCATTCATATCTTTATTGATGCAATCAGTACTAGGTAGAATAAAACTTCATTGAGTTGTTGGAGTGCTCCTAGTGTATCACCAGTAAAACCACCCAATCTTTTATTAAGATATCTTCTAAACACTATAAAGAGCAGGGCTGAAAGTAGGATATATACAGCAGAGAATTTCCAGTTGAAGAGCAGAAGAGGTGCCGATGCAATTATTGTGGCTATGGCTATCGTTTTTTTATCTGTCTTTAGACGTGTATGACTCGCTTTGCTCAACCCCTCTCTTACATATGTGGAGCTGTTAACAAGTATTATCGGGCTTAATCTGCTGACTGAGTGAGCGCCTATAAGTGTAGTTATTATAAGATCCTTAGGCAGTGAATTAAGAGCCAGGTATTTAATAAAAAGGATAGAGACAACTCCCAGAACACCATAAACACCTATGGTGCTCTCTTTCATTATTCTTAGTATATCTTCTCTGCTTCTACCCCCACCAAATCCATCTAGAAAGTCTGATAATCCATCTTCGTGCATTGCTCCTGTTAACAGGATAATAACTATAATTGCTGATGCAATCGCAAGGGAGTGTGGAAGTATAAGGCAACACAAGTAATATACAAGTGCTCCCACCCCTCCCGCAAGAGTTCCGGCCAGAGGAAAATACCTGAAGGATTTTGATAGATTCTCTTCAGAAAAAACAACCTTTACCGGAACTGGAAATCTAGTATAGAAGAGCAAAGCATTAAAAAGTAAGTTCAACTCTCTTTTCATAACTCGTCAAATCCAGCCATCTCATTTAGAAAAAGCAGAGCCGACTTAATAATGGGGTAGGCTATTGCCGCTCCCGTTCCCTCTCCAAGCCTAAGGTCCATATTTAAGAGAGGGTCGGCTTTGAAATATTTTAGCATAAGAGCGTGCCCCTTCTCTCCCGATGTATGGCAAAAAATGGTATTCTCCTGAATTTTTGGATCCACTTGGTGTGCTGCCATAAAGGCCGATGTTGCAATAAAACCATCAGCAAGAATAACCATATTAAGCCTTCTGGCCTCCAGTATTGCACCGCACATCATTGCTATCTCTAGACCTCCAAAAGTGGCAAGTATCTCAAGAGGATCTTTAGGATTGTACTTTTTAGCTACTTTTTTCAGAATCTCAAGTTTATGATTCAGCCCATCATCATTGTGTCCGGCTCCTCTTCCTACACACTCTTCCAGCGGGAACTTTCCGTATTTATGAAGAAGTAAAGAGGCTGCAGATGTATTTCCTATCCCCATCTCTCCAAATCCTATTGTATTGCATCCGGATTCAAATTCACATCTTGTGAACTCTCTACCCTTTTCTATGGCCTCTCTGCACATATCAATACTCATTGCAGGCTCTTTGATCATATTTGTAGTACCTCTAGCCAATTTTGCGTTTACAATATCTGCCCCTTCGGGAAAGTCATAATCAACACCACAATCAATGACTTTAAGTTTTATTCCGTTTTGTTTGGTAAACACATTTATTCCTGCACCCCCTCGGGTAAAATTCATTACCATTTGAAAAGTGATATCTTTTGGAAAGGGGCTAACCCCCTCCTCTGCAATACCGTGATCTGCTGCAAAAACAAGTATTGTGGGATTGTTAAGTTGTGGTGTTAGGCTTTTCTGGATCATACCAATTTGGTATGCTATCTTTTCCAACTTTCCGAGTGAGCCTATTGGTTTAGTACGAGTATCTATTTTATTTATTAATTCTTTTTCCATAATTTTTGTATGTAATTTATTATTTGATTGTTACTGGTATTCCAGATATCATTAAGATTACTTTATCTGAGTTTTTTGCAATAAATTGATTCATCCACCCCTGGAGATCTGTAAAATCTCTGGAGCTCTCATCCGGAGCGTGAAGTGACATCCCAATTTCATTACTTACCACTATTAGCCTAAAGTTTTGGTTTGAGAATCTCTCCCACTCCCTCTTAGCCTCAATAAGAGATTTTTCAAGATTGTAACGATTGTCGTGAAAAATATTGGTTAGCCAGAGTGTGATGCAATCTAGAAGAACAGTCTTCCCCTCTAGGTTAACCTTCCCAATCCTCTTATCTATCTCTAAAGTCTGCCATTTTTCACCTCGATCCAGTTGATGTCTCTCAATCCTTTTTTCAAAATTGCTATCCCATTTCCGAGCTGTTGCGAGATAAAAAGGGTGGGCGGAGATGCTCTCCGCCAAACCCTGGGCATAATTACTTTTACCGGATCTTTGCCCCCCGGTAACGAAAATTATCTCCCTCATCTATTTCAGAATCTAATACTGAAGTGACCCATTACAGATCTACCAGGCATATTATAACCATCCTTCTCTGTGTAATTTTCGTCAAGAAGATTTGAGGATGTAATACCTATCCGGAATCTGCCGGATATACTATAGAAAGCGTGAGCATCAACAACCAGGTAGCTAGGATGTCTCAAAATTTGGTCTGCCTCTGAATATCCCCCTTTTGAATAATAATCAGTAGATTTGATATCAGGTCTAAGGTTATCCCAAACCATCCAATCATTTTCAAGTCGATGCCCTGAATACCTTCCATTGATACCTACCTCAAATCCCTTGAAATTGTCAAATATCAATCCCATATTGGCAGTAACCTCTCTTGTGTAGAGAGTACTTTTTGTTATACCATCCTTAAATGTGTTGTTGATAAGCCAGGTAAAACCTCCATATAGCTCTACCTTGAACAAATTTGTCCATAATCTAGCGATATTTGAAGATGCGAGGAACTCTAGCCCGTTCATCTTCCCGCTTGATGCGTTTTTGTAAGTTACCACATCCTTTTGACTATTATCTGTTACAATTTTGTTCAAGTAAAAATTCTGGAAATAGGTCAAATCCAGATCTAAAAGTTTGCCCTCTCCCAATTTTATCCCAAAATCAAATGATGTTGTGCTCTCCGGTTTAAGATTTGGGTTCCCAACATATTGTTTATTTCCAATCATATAAGCGCCTGCGCTTTTATATGCATCGGGGACGTAAAATCCGCTACCAATACTTCCGTGTATTGATATTAAGGAGTGTAAGTTATATTTAATTCCAAATGAAGGGTTGAAATTAATATAGCTTGAACTCTTCTCCTCACTGCCCATAGGCTTGTTTGCCTTCATTTTATAGGTTATGTAATTAAACCGTCCCCCAGCACTTAGGAATAGTTTGTCATAGCTATATGCAAGTTGAGTGAAAAGGGAGAGAGCTCCTCTTGTATGGTCTGGTCGATAGGGGTTTGTGGGAGTAAGTTTAGATGAAAATCGCTCAGAGCGAACATCGTAAATATCATAATCCATCCCCGCTAGCCATTTTAAATTACCCCAGGTGTGTGTATTCCCTATTTTAATACCGGATTGATTTATCTCCTCTTTTGAATTGATAAATGCAACATCTGTATTGTTGTTGTAATTCGCTTCGTTTTGAATACTGGCATAAGGAGAGATAATAAGCAGATTGTTTTTCTCTTCATATCTCACCTCTCCGTAGTTCGCAAATCGTGTTATCTCTTTTTTTGATTTTCCATAGCTGTGCCAATAATTTCCCGGAGTCTCAATGTCGTTTGAGAGCATTAAAGATGAGTAGAGATTTGCAATAACCTTTTTGCCAATTTTATACTCAATTTTTCCGTTAAACTGACTTATTCTGAATTTGGAGTTCTCCATTATATCTCCGTACGACTTATTGTCCAAAATATATTTTTCTAGTTCTGTTTTTTTCAGAATGTTACGGGAGCCAATTCTGTAGTCTGAGTTTTGTTCAGTTCTGCTGTATGATAATGAA
Source organism: uncultured Muribaculaceae bacterium (assembly GCA_964588835.1). Lineage (GTDB taxonomy): Bacteria > Bacteroidota > Bacteroidia > Bacteroidales > UBA932 > Bact-08. The sequence continues at coordinate 7,919 of CAZPRX010000005.1, read as the reverse complement.
ACCAGAAGATTCTTAGCAATGGCACCGCTTGCGTAACCATTAAAGTAAGTTTGTCCAAAATTTCCTGCTCCTGTTGAAGCGCCTCCTTGTGGTTTTATAGTTGATTTTTTTGTAATGATGTTTATTACACCTCCCATAGCGTCGGATCCGTAAAGTACAGAATAGGGGCCTTTAACAATCTCCACCCTCTCAATAAATTCCGATGGTATTGTGGCCAGATTGTTAGTCCCTGCTGGAAGGCCGTCCATTAAAATAAGTGTATAGTTTCTTGAGTGAGCTGTAGCGGGGAATCCTCTGAGCCCTACTGTTGTCATAGCACCTGGATATTGAATAACATCCAGATTTGTCCGCCTCTTGAGGATGTCGCCTAAATTATCTTGAGGGGTGCTGTTAATTACCGAGTTGTCTAAAATCTCAACCTTTTGTGGAATATTTTTCAGCTTAAGCTGCATTCTTGTTGCTGTTATCACTGCCTCTTCAATTTGAAGGTTTTTTGCAGTATCAGCCTGTTCTGATTGTGCAAATGCACAAAGTGGAAGGAGCATTAGAAGTGCTCCATGTAAAAATTTAGTAGTCATTTAATTATAAAGTTTTTAGTTAAACATATTGCTTAACCATAAACTCTCGAGTGCTTTTATCCCCGAAAGCGATGGTTCTGCTTGCCAATAGGTCTTCCGGCTCGTCTCCCTTCTGAAGCCTTCCCATCATCAATGACAGTGGCGAAATTTTCAGAAGTCTTTAAAGGACATACGGCTGCGGGTACAGCTCCGGCTTTTCTGATCTTCTCAGATTACCGGATTCCATTATATTGGCTTTTCAATTTTTTGTCGTTTTTCAATTTTACTTCATAGGCATTGTTTATTTAAATGGTTAGTATTGTTGTATTCAATTACTCTGAATAATCCGGACTCCACTCTTTCCAATATGGTTATTGAGCAGTTTGCCAACTCTCCAAGGCTCCGGATCTCCTCCCTCCTCGCTTTTTTGAGGAGGAGGGCGAGCAATATTCTCAATGTTATTCCGTGACTTACTATTAATATTGTAGACTCTTGGGGAAGCCTCTCAATTACATTTACAAAGGGTTTTAGTCTGTAGAAAATATCATCAATTCTCTCGGCTTTTTCATAGTTATTAAAGAGATCCCACTCTTTGGGGAAGGCTCTCCCCTGCAATTCACCAAGATTTCGCTCCCTTAATGCTGGCTCCTCAATCACTCTCAATCCACTCTTATTTGCAATAACCTCTGCTGTTTCAACAGCTCTTTTAAGATCACTTGTAAAACAGATATCCAAACTTATATCTTCAAATTGAAGAGCTGTCAGTACTACCTGAATCTTCCCCTTTTTACTTAGTCGCCCCTCTCTTTGACCCTGACACATTCCATTGCTATTTTCGATAGTCTCACCGTGTCTTACCAATATCAGCTTCATCTATCATATTTTTTTGAAAATCTTTCAGAAACCTGAAATATTGCCGGTTTCCCGGAAACCGGGTTTCTGCTCTCAACAACAACTGTGTCGTATGCTCTCTCAATGTTCTTATATCTTAGAACCTCTTCCGGATCTCCTTGAATAATAAGTTCTCCCTCTTTTACAAGTGAAATATGACTACAATATTCACCTGCAAGGTTGAGGTCGTGAATAATCATAAGTACTGTAAGCCCCTCCTCTTCGTTCAATCTTTGAAGAAGATTCATAATTCTGGATTGGTAAGTGATGTCAAGGTGTGAGGTGGGTTCATCAAGTAATATGAGTTGTGGTTTCTGAGCGAGTGCACAGGCTATTGCTGTCATCTGTTGTTCTCCTCCACTTAACTCTGTGAAACGGCATCTCTTAAGGTGCATAATACCTGTCAGTTCAAGGGAGTTTTCTAAAATCTCTTGCTCCTCCTTTGTCTCTAAAAATTGGAAAGCTCTTCTGTGGGGCATTCTGCCCATTAAAACATACTCCTCAACTGTTATTGGGCTCTTTTCAATGAATTGAGGAACAAGTGCAACTCTCTTGGCCCTCTCTCTCAGGGTAAGTGAAGAGAGTTCAGTTCCGTCAAGCCTCACACTTCCGCCTGTGATTTTTAGTTCACCAGTTAGCCCTTTGAAAAAAGTGCTTTTTCCGGACCCGTTACCTCCAATTATACCGCCAAAGGAGCCCTTGGATAGAGATAAATTAAAAGGCTTCAGCATAAATCCCTCTCTATATCCACAGGTGAGATTTTCAATATTCAAGTACGTTTTTTTATCCATATAAGTGAAATAAAAGTTACCCCTCCGAATATTCCGGTTATTACTCCTATTGGGAGTTCGTTTGGAAAGACGAGAGTTCTTGCCAGTATATCGCAGAGGAGCATAAAAACTCCACCTGAAAGAAAGGAGATTATAAGTAAAGAGCGATAATCTGTACCTGAAATCAACCTTGCAAAGTGTGGGATTACCAGCCCAACGAATCCAATTACCCCTGCAACGGCTATTGAACTTCCCGTTAATAGAGATGTAATAAAGAAGAGGATACATATTACTGCTTTAGTATTGATTCCAAGGCTTCTAGCCGAGGATTCGCCGAGTCTAAGTGCATTTAGGGGTGCGGTAAAGAGATAGGAGAGAGTGAGACCTGTTAGTGAGAGTATAAGGATTCCGTATACCATTAACGGATTTGACTCATTAAGAGAACCCATTGTCCAGAAAACTATTCCGTGGATATTCTCAATTGCTGTCACCGACATTAAAAACATTACAGCAGATGATGATATAAAACTAATCATAACTCCGGTAAGAAGCATCCTGTTTGTGCTAACTCCCTCTCTTCTATAACTTAAAAAATATACTAGGAAGACAGTAATCAACGCACCTGTAAAGCCAGCCAGTGGAAGAGTAAGTTCTCCTGCGCTCTGCAGGCCTGTTACAATCACAAAAGTGATTCCTAGTGAGGCTCCTCCTGATATTCCCAAAGTATATGGTTCTACTAAAGGATTTCTGTAAATACCCTGAAGAATAACGCCGGAAAGGCCTAAACTTCCGCCTATTGCTATTGCAAGTATTGTTCTGGGAATACGAATGTTGTGAAGTACCTGGTACTCCATAGCCCCACTCTCTTTTAGATAAAAGAGTACTCTATCCGGTGTTATGGAGATTTCTCCTGTACACAGTGAAAGGGCAGAGGCCATAATAAGGAGGGTAACTAGAAATAGTATTTTACCGGCTTCAATACTCAACGCCTTTACGGCTTGTAACTCCATTATCGTACGGGTGTTTAATCTTCTTAATAAAACTAACATAGTTGGCAGAATCCATAATTGCCTCTGTTGCTGCTCTTCCTGTTAGTACCAGTTCCAGCGAATATGGCTTCTCTTTAATAAATGATAGGAGAGACCTCTCCTCTAAATAGTTGTCCCTTACGGATATTATTATCTCGTCAAGGATAAGTAGGTCATAATTATTATCTTTGATAAGCTTGCTAATCATTAGAAGTCCCTCATTTACCTCTTTTGTTATCTCTTCATTGTCAATGGTTTTGTCCAGATGAGGATGCCCCTTTGCAATATTTATTACTGTTGCTCCAAGTTTTCTAATACTCTCCATCTCTGTGTATCCATATAGCTCCGGGCGTTTATGAAATGATACATAACAAACTCTCATTCCACAACCAAGTGCTCTAACTGCAAGTCCTATCGCAGATGTGGTTTTACCCTTCCCATCTCCGGTATAAACGTGTACAAGTCCCTCTCTTTTCATTTTTGTGATATTTTGCTGTGAATAATTTCTAGTGTCTCTGCAAATGTTATGGGTGTTGGTTGACAGGCAAGCTCAGATTCCAGTACGAAAATATTGTTCTGCTTAACAGCCTTCATATTGGCAAACTCTCTCCATAGTGCCTCTTCGTGCTCTCCTGTTATTCCCATTGTGACAATGAAGATATAATCTGGATTCCTGGATACTATAAATTCCCTACCCACAGTTCCGCTCCGGAGAGATGATGCAATGTTTATCCCATTGGAAAATAATATGTAGTCATTCATAAAAGTATCGGGGATTACCGTGAAAATGGGTGAAGCCCCTATCTGAATGAAAAATGAGAGAGAGATACCGGATTTTTTCATCTGATCCTGAATTCTATGTACCCTCTCTTTTGATTTCTGGATAATATCCTCTGCGATTCTCTCTTTTCCGGTTAGTATACCTATTGATTTAAATTGGATGCATATCTCCTTAAAGGATTTAGGAGTGTTAAATATCTCTACTTTAATGCCAAGTCTTCTTAGTGTATTTACATCTCTTTCAGAGATCATTCCAGATGCCAGAACTAAATCTGGTTTAAGCTTTGCAATCTTCTCAAGATTTGGTTTTATTGAAGAAGAGACCACCTCTATTCCATCATTTTTAGCAACGTGACAATAGCTTGTACACCCTGCCAAAAACTCCTGAGCACCTAAATAGTATATACTTTGTGTTATTGAGGGGGTGAGAGATATTATTTTTTTGTATTTTACTTCTGATGACCCTATTTGTGGTAAAAGAATTGATAATAATGTAAAGAGTATTATGAATGGCTTTTTGAGGGAGTTAACTATTTTTTTGCTAAATAATGGACCATCATATGCCATAGTGTGATACTCTCCGTTTTCTCCACAAGGATCGGCACCCTCAATTGTGCAGATATCTTTAATAAAGTGGCTATCAATCTCTCTCTCCATAAGCGGGGCAAAATTTCCGCCCTCTTTAACGCCTGTTACCCTGGCTTTATAACCAAGTTGGCAAAACTCCTCAATTACTGAAAGACTTTTTTTCCCCCACAGAGGGAAGATGGGAGTAACCTCCTCCTCTTTGCAAATTTTTTCAATCCAAATCCTATGCTCCTCCAGAAATATGTCTCCAAACACTCCGGCTTCAATCCCCTCTTCTCGAAAACTCCTAATTACTCTTCTCAGATGATATTCATAGCCCTGATTGGACACCTCTTCAATTATAAGAGGTATGCCAATAGAGAGAGATTGTTTATTAAATACCTCCTTCCCAAATCGATGGTATTTGGAAGGCCCCTCTCCGTCAGTTGCGAAGTGGACAAGATAGGAGACCTCATTTTGAGGATCGCTTAGAAAATGGTGAAGTGCAAGAGTACAATCCTTGCCGCCACTCCACGAGACAAATGCTCTCATAAGAGTTTACATTGGTTTTAAACAGGAATAAGGCTGCAATAAAATTGATTGCCCGTAAAAACTCTATTCCCGAAGTTTTACAATTAATGTTGTTTATGGCAGGTCTTCCGGCTTGTTCCGTTTTTCGAGACCTTCCCAGATATTCGCAATACGTATCAGACTGCTTTCTCCAGTGGTCAGAGATTTCGAAAAACATAGAAGGAACTTACGGCTACGGGTATAGCTCAGGATTTTAACCTGATTCCCATTTTAAAGTTTTGCCTGTACAAAGCAAGCAAATACTACCATTCGGGCACAAAACTACTAAACTTAATCTTTGTTCCAAATAAAATATTTGTGAGTTTCATTCTATGCCACCTGGTATAT
>CAZPRX010000005.1:0-2398 GCA_964588835.1 uncultured Muribaculaceae bacterium | reverse complement strand
GTCCTTACTCCAAATATTTTTATGGCAAATAACTGGCAGCCTGTAATAGATAATATTTATGGATTTGACTATATTTGCGGGTTAATTTGAATATAGTTAAAGAAAATTCATTTCATATGTACAGGACACACACTTGCGGGGAGCTGCGCATTGGAGACGCAGGACAGGAGGTTATACTGGCCGGATGGGTTCAGAGAATTCGTAAAATGGGAGGCATGAGTTTCATTGACCTTCGTGACAGATATGGTATAACTCAGCTGGTTGTGGATGACAGTGTAAGTCATGATCTTAACCAAATTGCAGAGAAGCTGGGCAGGGAGTTTGTAATTCAGGCAAAGGGTGTTGTTGCTGAGAGAAGCAGCAAAAATGCCAAGATTCCCACAGGGGACATTGAGATTAAGATTAATGATATAAAAGTTCTGAACAGCTCGGTTACTCCGCCATTCACAATTGAGGATGATACTGACGGCGGCGAGGAGATACGTGCAAAATACAGATATATTGACCTGCGCAGAAATCCACTGAAAAAGGCACTTGAGCTCAGGCATAAAATGGGTCAGGAGACTCGTAAATATCTTGATAGCATTGGTTTTATGGAGATAGAAACTCCGGTGCTTATCAAGTCCACACCAGAGGGTGCCCGTGACTTCGTGGTACCTTCAAGGATGAACCCGGGAGAATTTTACGCACTTCCGCAGAGCCCTCAGACATTTAAGCAGCTTCTTATGGTTGCCGGATATGACAGATATTTCCAGATTGTACGCTGCTTTAGAGATGAAGACCTTCGTGCAGACCGTCAGCCGGAGTTTACTCAGATAGACTGCGAGATGGCCTTTGTGGAGAGGGAGGATATTCTCAACACATTTGAGGGGATGATTAAGTCGCTCTTCAAAAATGTTTTGGGCAGAGAGATGAATGGTGATTTTCCAAGAATGTCCTATTCAGATGCAATGAATTTTTATGGTTCTGACAAGCCCGATATCCGCTTTGAGATGAGGATTGCAGAGCTGAAGCACCTTACTGGGGGCAAGAATTTTGTGGTATTTGATGAGGCGCAATATGTAGGCGGTATAGCGGTGGAGGGTGGAGCATCCTACACCCGCAAACAGATAGATGAGATAACCGAGTGGGTTAAGCGGCCACAGGTGGGTGCTAAGGGACTTGTTTACATCCGTGTTGCCGAGGATGGAATCAAATCATCGGTAGATAAATTTTACACCCCTGAGGAGCTTAAGGCTATGGCCGATGCTGCCGGAGCAAAGACAGGAGACATTGTTCTTATTCTTGCCGGCGCAAAGAAAAAGACTCAGGAGGCACTGGGAACTCTCAGGATTGAGATGGGCAACAGGCTCGGCTTAAGAAAGAGTGATGTGTATGCTCCTCTGTGGGTTTATGACTTCCCTCTGCTTGAGTGGGACGAGGAGACTCAGCGCTTCTACGCCATGCACCATCCGTTTACCTCACCTAAACCGGAGGATATGGATAAGTTCAACAGCAATGACAGGGAGCAGATAGCAGCTGTAGCAGCAAATGCATACGACTTTGTGCTTAACGGTACTGAGATAGGCGGCGGCTCTATCCGTATACACGACTCGGCAGTGCAAAAGAGAATGTTCGAGGTTCTCGGCTTTACAAATGAGGAGGCTGAGTACAAATTCGGCTTTATTATAAATGCTTTTAAGTTTGGAGCACCTCCTCACGGCGGAATTGCGTTTGGGTTTGACAGGTTCTGCGCTCTCTTTGGCGGACAGGAGACTATCAGAGACTACATTGCTTTCCCTAAGAACAACGCCGGCAGAGACATGATGCTGGATGCTCCGGGAATGATAGACCAGTCTCAGATGGAGGAGTTATTCCTGAAGAGCACTTTGACAAAACAGAATTAAAATGAATATACAACAGCTTGAGTACATTGTTGCAGTTGACCAGTATCGCCACTTTGCAAGGGCGGCGAAGCACTGCGGAGTGTCTCAGCCCACTCTCTCTATGATGATTCAAAAGCTTGAGGATGAGCTGGGGGTTGAGATATTTGATCGCTCGCGCACCCCTGTGGGTGTGAATAAAATAGGAGAGATGATAATAACTCAGGCTCGTGTAGTTCTATATAATATCAAGCAGTTTCGTGAAATTGCCGATTCTTCAAGGGAGAGTGTGCAGGGTGATCTGGAGATGTCTATTATACCTACTGTTGCCCCATATCTTCTTCCAAAGCTGTTTAGTGAATTCAGAAGAAGATTGCCTTCACTGAGGTGCAAGGTTTCTGAGATGAAGACCTCTGTAATCATTGAGAAGCTTAAAAGCGCCGAGGTAGAACTTGCAATACTTGCAACCCCGCTTTCTGATCCGGAAATTTTAGAAGTTCCTTTATATTACGAGAGATTTCTTGCATACATTTCAC
>CAZPRX010000004.1:8489-20388 GCA_964588835.1 uncultured Muribaculaceae bacterium | reverse complement strand
ATTGTGTCGTGGAACCTGATAAGGTCCTCAAGTATCTTGTTAGATAATTGTAACGACAACACTACAAAATGAAAGCAGATCAATTTTGATCTGCTTTTTTTTGTAGCGGAGACTAAGTGTTTACCGCACTTCGTGCGGAAGGAGGCACGCCCTCCAGGCTTAAAGCTCTCTTCGGGAGCCCGCCTTCCGGGCGGCCGGCTGAAGCCGGCTCGCCTGCTAGCAGGCGAAAAAATGACTCCGGATCAATATCAATTACAAGAAAAACATCAAGTTTAATTAGTTGATTTACTTAGATATCTAAGATTAAAATCTATTGTAATTTTTAATTATTATTTATCTTTATATCAGTAATTATCAAAACTGTTTTATATGAATAAAATTCTACTCCTTTTGACATTGTCAATTATAAGCAGAGTTGCTTATTCTCAAACAAACAATGATGTTTATTTTGTTTTTACATCGATTGATACCTTAAAAAAAGGTTTCGTGTATCGAAATGATAAAATAAAATTAGACTCTAATACACTAAAATTTAAACAGCAACCATTAGAATTTGTTTTCTGTTTTGGAATGTATAATCGCGTATCATATTGGCACTTTCAACTCGTTAAACCAAGACAAGGGGAAAAAGAAGTTAAAGCAATTGATATGCACCTAGTCGTTGAAAAACCGATTAGTTTTTTAGATACGATAAATTACTATGATTGGAATGATCTCAAAGATTACGATCATACAAAATGGAAGCTAATAACTGATAAATATCTTTCTAACCGGGATAAAGATTTAAGGGTGTTTCTTATTGATAGAAGAGACATCAAAAATGGTAAAATTAAAATGTATCAAGTTGAGGATGTGACTACACCAAAGTTTTAAATTAATACTTTTATTCAAGAGTGTCCGGTTAAAAAGATATAATTATGAAAAAAGTCAGAATTACGGCAGTAAGGATAGCCAATTACAAAGATCTCTCTGAGAAATATGAGAATGTTATAGAACACGCCTGTGATCTGAATGAGGGCGATGTCTTTATTGCCAATGGCTGGCAAAGGCCGGAGGGTTTATGCACAAGTGCATGGGAGAGTATGTCTCCTTTTGTCATGACTTTATCCCACGGTGGCTCAAATTTCTTTGACGGATGGATGAAAAACCCAAAATCGGCAATGATTTCTTGTAATGACGGATTCCGTCCTGTAAGTTTTTTGCTTGAAACTCTGGATGAAGAATCAGACTGATTTTTTCTAGCATTGTCTGCCAACTATTTACGATTTTTCAGACTCATTTTTTGCCTGTTATTTAATTTAGATTTTTTCTTTAATAATTGGATTAAATAAATCAAAAGTTATGCAGAAATTGAAATACATTGGAACACTATGGTGATATTACACAAATTGATATTGCATAAATGTTAAGGTAAAGTATTACATTTGCTATAATGAACCATATTGATGGATAAAATCAAAGCCTTTGTTGATGGTGTTAATTCACGCTCTCTTGATGCGTTTGAATCAATTTTCAAACTGCATTACAGAGAGCTTGTTTACTTTTCCAGAATTATATGTAACTCAATACAAGATGCAGAGGATATTGTTCATGATGTTTTGCTGCAACTTTGGGAGAGTTCGTACAGGTTCGAAAATCATTTCGCTTTGCGGGCATTTTTATATACAAGCACAAGAAATAAAACAATCAATTTTGTTAAAAGGCATAACAAACAGCTGAACAATATATCCTTTCTTGATACAAAAGAAAATAACGAATCAATTATAGGCGCTATAACTGATGCCGAAGTTCTCTCTCTTATAAATCTCGCAATTAACAGGCTTCCAAAAGAGTGTGCAAAAATTATGAGGCTTATACTCAAAGGATACTCTTCTGCCGAGATATCTATACTTTTAAATCTTGCACCAAGTACGGTAAGAGCTCAGAAGAAAAGAGGCCTGATTATGTTGCGTAAATATCTGCCAAAAGATGCATTTCTTTTTTTTTCAATGTTTTTTTTTAAAATAATTTAGTCATTTTATCGCTTTCGATTGCTTTACTAAAAAAGAAATCGGAATTATCACTGGTTTTGAAAAAATATGACTGGTTTTGAAAAAATATCTGATTCTGCACTTCGTTGTTTCAAGTGGTTAATACTTGATAAAGAAGCTGCTAAAGATTATGAAATTTCCGAGACGGAAAGAAGAATAATCGATAAATATTCCAATGAGAACACTCTAAATGAAGAGCTTGATAAATTTAATTCAATAAACTCTTCTAAAGCATTTAAAAAATTTACTGGCTTAGTTAACAAATCAACTAAAGCAAATAAAATTAGATTATTTGTCAGGGTAGTTGAGGGAATTGCAGCTGCTGCAGTAATCTCCATTGCTTTAATTTTGGGTGGTGTTTTTAGAAACGGAGAGGAAATTACTCTAATAAATAAGTACGCACAAGGAGATAGCAAATCAGTGATACTAATCACTTCTGAGGGTAAAACTTATTCAACTTCCGGAGATATTAAGGTAGAAGAGAATAAGGTAGTAGCAGCCAGGAGCGAACTCATTTCTGTAAATGCTGACATTTCTAAAAAAATTAATATCAATGAATTAATTACACCAAAGGGAGTAAGGCAAAAAGTTATCCTTCCTGATGGATCGGTTGTCTGGCTCAATTCAGAAAGCTCCCTTATGTTTCCTTCTGAATTTGATGATACTGCCAGAGTTGTTAAACTGACTGGTGAGGCCTATTTTGATGTAGTTAAATCAGATAAAACATTTATTGTTAAAATTGAAAAAGCCGACATAAGTGTTTATGGAACAACTTTTAATGTCTCTTCTTATAAAAACTCTTTAGTTTCAAATGTCTCTCTTTATTCAGGTTCTGTCGGATTAAGGACTCAATCAGGTTCATTGATCCTGACGCCTGGATATTACGCAGAAATGGATAACACTCAACTTACAATATCAGAACCAAAAGAAAATTTTTCATCTTCTCCTGATTGGATAAGAGGCAGAATGGAGTTTTTATCTCAACCGCTTTACAAGGTGTTTGAGGTTATCGGAAGATGGTATAATATTGATTATGAATTGTTATCAAGTGCTAAAAATCTTGAAGCTACTATTGTTATTTCTGATAAAACCAGTTTAAATGATTTGATAGAATTACTTGAAATGACTCAAAATATTTCAATAGAGCGTCAAAATAATAAACTAATAATTGAGAAAAACAGATAAAAAAAGACGTAACTGATGTGCAGATCAGTTACGTCAGGGAATGATCTGAATAATCTGATTAATCGACAAACAAATCTTTACAAAACTATGAAAAAAAAGCCATTAATTGACAACTGCTTCAAAAAACTGGCAGCATTTATGGTGATGTTTTTTTTACTATTTTCCGGTACAATTTTAGGGGAAGATATTAAATCTGAATCATCAGAAAACCTGGTTACTCTTAATATTAAAGAGGAGGTCCTGACAAATGTCATCCAGTCTATTATCAAACAATCCGGTTTAGAGATTGTTTTTTTTACAGAGCAAACATCAGCTGTAAAATGCCGTAACATCTCATTTACTTCACAAACAGTAGACAAAGCCCTTGAAATTGTGCTAAAAGGGACGGGTCTTATGTTTCAGAAACAAAAAGAGAAGTACTTAATTTTAAAAGCTCCGGCAGAATCACAACAGCATAAAGCCGTAAAACAGTTTACTCTTTCCGGGAAAGTTACTGACAGCAGCGGAGAGCCTTTGCCTGGTGTGAACATTGTTGTTAAGAGTACAAAGAAAGGGACAAGCAGCGACATTGATGGAAAGTATAAAATTGTACTTCCTTCCGGTGAGATTATTTTAGAATTCTCGTTCATTGGAATGGAAACTAAGGAGCTTAAAGTAAACCTTCTCAAGGATGCAACAATCAATGTCTCTTTGAAAGACAGGGAGAATTCGTTAAAAGAGTTAACTTTTGTATCTACAGGTTATCAAAAAATGAACAAGAGAGACATGGTTGGTGCTCTATCCACTGTAAAGCTGGATGATGTAATGATGCCAAATTATGCAACAATAGATCAGATGTTGCAGGGCGTTGTTCCGGGGATGGTTGTAACTTCTGCAAGTTCCAGAGTAGGTACATCACCATCGATTCAAATTCGCGGGACTTCTACTCTTTTAGGAGACTCATCTCCTCTGTGGGTTGTGGATGGTATCATTCAGGAAGACCCAATTAAGATTAATGCTTCTACCTATATGTCTGACGACATTAAAAACATTATAGGCAATCAGGTTTCGTGGCTTAATCCTCAGGATATAGAAACTATAACAGTGCTAAAGGATGCCTCCTCAACTGCAATATACGGATCAAAGGCTTCCAACGGTGTTATCGTAATAACTACAAAGCAGGCAAAAGGCAGTGGAGATCGTCTTACTGTAAACTATACAGGAAATGTATCCGTTAATATAAGACCAAATTACGGACAGTTTAACTTGATGAATTCTCAAGAGAGAGTTCAATTCTCAGACGAAATATTTGCTTCCGGAGTTCCATATTCTTCTGTTCCTTTTTATGATTACTACAGTTACGAAGGAACAAAGCGCCTGTTCATAGAAGGCTATATTTCTGAGAAGCAATTTGCCGAAAAGCGTAAATTCTTTGAAACTGCAAATACAGATTGGTTTAAGCTACTTACCAGAAATGCCATAAGTCAGAATCATAATGTTAGTCTGGCTGGCGGTTCAAACAAGATTAACTTTACATCTTCTGTTGGTTACTTTAAACAGCAAGGACAGGAGATTGGAAACGATTCTGACAGGTATTCAGGCAGAATTGCCGTTGGATTTCAATTAAGTGACAAAGTGCGGCTTAATGTATCTATGACAGGTAGTTACAATTTTAATGCAGGTTTTGGATATGGTGTGAATCCATTAAGTTATGCTACACAAACCAGCAGAGCAATCCCCGCTTATGATGAAAATGGTAAGCCAGCTTTTTATCAAAAAATCAGAACATATCAATATAATGCTATACAGCAATCACTTGATTATAACTTTATTAATGAAAGGAATAATTCAAATTCCAATACTGAAAGTATGAGATTTGCTGCAAATGCAGACTTAAACTGGAATATCTTACCATGGCTCACTTATAATTTTACAGGTGGTTATAATTTTGCAAGCAATGCAATGTCTTCATACATGTCTGAACAGACATATCACATAGCAAACACATACAGAGGTTATAATTATGGAACTGTTCAGCCAGCATCGGAATTTTTCAAGGCAGCAGTACTTCCTTTTGGAGGCGAGTATTTTACTAACGATGCAAGACAAAAGTCGTACAACCTGCAAAACAAATTCTCTTTGTTTTGGAATTTAAAAAACAACAGCAGATTAAATGTTTTGTTTGGACAGGAGCTTCGCTCAGTAACAAGTGAGTCAACTGCAAATACTGTCTGGGGTTATTCAAAAGAGAGAGGAGAGGTGATAATTAAGCCTACTCTGCCACAAGATTTAGTACCTACGGCAGGAACTTATTCAACATATACTGGTTACGGTATACTTGACATATTGTATAATGACAGGTGGAAAAGGCTGAATCAAACAAATAATTTCCTTTCCTTCTTTGCAACGGCTGCTTACACATTCGACGAAAAATATGTGTTGAATGCCAGTGTAAGAAATGACTTTTCTAACCGTTTTGGTCAGGATGTAAATCAGAGAATAGATCCCACATACTCTTTTGGTATGTCATGGAGACTGGCAGAAGAAAAATTTATGAGAAAATATCTTCCGCAGGTTACTCAGTTTAATATAAGGGCAACCTATGGTATACAAGGTAATGCGATTACAACCGAGAGTCCTGATTTGATTCTCTACAGGCAATCCAAGATGAATATCTTTAACCAGTACTACTCTACAATCAGCAAGATTCCAAACCCAAATCTTACGTGGGAGAGAACTTCAAACTGGAACATAGGTGCAGATCTGATGTTGTTTAAAAAAGTGAGTTTTGTGTTTGATTATTACACAAGAAAATCGAACGCAATAATTAGCCAGGATATACCATATGAGTTCGGAATATATGCAACAACTATGAATGGTGGATTAATATATAACAAAGGTTTGGAGGCCACTGTTACATTTTCACCAATCAACAAACCAGACAAAGGCCTGAGTATAAGTCTTAATACATCTAAAAACTGGAACAGTACAGGCCCTACCTTAAGTGCAATAACACAAGCAAACTATCTTTACGGGAAAACAGGAGCTATTATCAAAGAGGGATATCCACTTAATTCATTCTGGTCTTATTCGTTTGCCGGTCTGGATCCTGCAAACGGAAATCCGCTCTTTAACTTGTTAGATACTGATTCTGAATTGGCAAAAGCAGATCCCAGCTCCTTCCTTGTATATTCAGGCGAATCAACACCATCATTTTCTGGTGGCTTAAGCATGAATTTCAGATATAAATCATTCTCAGTAGGAACAGGGTTCTCATTACTTCTTGGAGGTAAAACTCGTCTTCCAAATCCATACTCATCTTTCTCGAGCGGAAGAAAACTTCCATCGTCTGAGTTCAATGTAAACCGTCAGTTACTGAACAGATGGAAACAACCGGGCGATGAGCTCTATACAAACATTCCATCAATCAATCCTCTCAATACTGTTGCATTAAATCTGCCTAACGGCACAAGTGGTCAACCCGTAGATTTGTGGGCAATGTCAGATGCAATGATTGTTGATGCGTCGTTCTTAAGATGTAAAAACATCGACATAACATGGAGACTGTCAAAAAAAGCACTTAATGATCTCAATTTAAAAAGTATGTCTGTTACGGCTTCTATGAATAACATTTTTGTAATAGCATCTAATAAATTCAACGGTATGGACCCTGAGCTAAAAAATAGTGTAATGCCAAAAACATTTACACTGGGTTTAGCAATAGGGCTTTAATTTTTAAAAGTGTACAAAATGAAAAAAATATTATTATATATACCAATTTTATTACTTGCGGGATCTTGTTCAAAATTTCTTGAACCGAAATCTCAAACAGAATATATTCCAAGAGATGTAAATTCATTAAATGAATTGCTAATTGGAAAAGCATATCTGGATCCTAACAGTCAGTCTGCTCCGGTATTCTCCTACAATGAAATATTTTCTGACGACTGGGTATGCTCTGCAGAAAATAGTACAAATACTAATAATCTCTCAAAATACCCTAAGTACAAACCCTTTTTTGCATGGCATCCGAACATGTTTAAACTTGCAAGTAATGAAGGGATGTATCAAAATGTCTGGAAATACACTTATGAGAACATACTTGGTTGTAACGCAGTGTTAGATTATATTCAAGATTTGACTGGCACAGAGAATGAAAAAAATTATGTTAAAGGGCAGGCTTTTGCTCTAAGATCATTCTATTATTTCCAGCTTGTAAATCTTTTTGGAGAACCTTACAACTATAATAAAGAAGCATTGGGTGTACCTCTTAAATTAAACAGCAATCTCGAACTTAACTACCCAAAAAGAGCTACTGTTAAAGAGGTCTATGAACAGATTGATAAAGATCTGAATGATGCTGAATTTTACTACACAAACTTACCGGCAGATAAGCAATTTACCAGGGATGGCAGAATTAATCTTCCGATGATTCAATTTATGAAAGCACGTGTAGCTCTCTTCAAAGAAGATTATGAAGCAGTTATCTCCAACGGTCTTAAAGTTTTAAACAATTGGGGTCTTAAACTTTTAGATTTAAATTCTTTTACTTCAACTAGTGCTCAGCCATATTACCTCTTCTCAAGCTATAATAATCCGGAGGCTGTCTGGTTGTTTGGCAATACTTTTGATTTTAACAGATTTTCGACAGAGACCCTGTATTATCTTCCTACATCTACGTACCAGACAAGAAAAATGTTTTCTGCCTCTGCTTCCTTACTGAGCTCTTTTGAAACATCAGATTTAAGGAAAACAAACTATATCCTTAAGGAGAGTACAACAATATCTAATCTTACCCCATCCGGTAAAATTCCTGTTAATACTTTATATAACGGAATATCTACTGAATTCGGCAGGGCACTCAGATTATCAGAAGTTTATGTTATGCTTGCAGAGGCATATTATAAAACAAACAGACATGCTGATGCTGTTAAAATCTTAGAAGACCTGAGAATTAAAAGATTCTCTTCAAATTCAGGTAATGCATACAAAGTTCCTGCAGAAAGTTCATCCGGAGAGGCACTTTTCAGTTTTATTAAAGCCGAAAGAAGGAGAGAGATGTGCTTCGAGGGGCTAAGATGGTTCGATTTGCGCAGGTGGGGAATGGAGAGTTTTTCAAGAGAATGGAAAGAGGAGGGTTTAGTAATTGCAACATTTACACTTGAAAAAAACGATCCTGCATTTACTCTGCCTATACCTTTTGATGCAATAGAGAAAAATCCTAATTTGGTTCAAAACAAATTAACCACTCCAAAATATTAATTATGAAAAACATAAAAACATCAATATTAATAGTATTCGTTTTGTTGCTTACATACTCTTGCTACAAAGAGGATGCAATAATTCCTTCAGCATCTGAAAACTCAGAGAGATTCATTTTTCCACAAGGAAACAGCGCTTTTAATCTCGCCGCCAAAGCTGTTTATGACGAATTTGGTGTCAAGATTATATACAAAGATTTTAAAGATATTGACTTTAACCTTTCATGGACAAACCCTGCCTTTGGAAAAATCGGATATGACATTCCGGAAGACCAGCAGCAGGAAGCTGTTAATTTTGTTGTAAACCACATATTTGAATATCTAAATCCAAAGATTACCTCAAAGGTGCTTCCTCCGTACTTTTATGTTGCCGACAGTATACATCAAAGATCCGACATACTTCCTGTACTCGAATCTGTTATAGCAACAACATACTTTTATGCGGGTTTAGATTTCTGGTCTTTTACATGGAATGGAAAACAGCCATGGACCAAAATTCTAAGTACAGGATCAATATCTTATTCTGCTAAAATAAATCGTCCAACTAACTCGTTTGAATATTTCTACCGTCGTGGTGTAATGTTAAAAGAGATTTATAAAAAGGCCGTTACGATCGGAAACATAATTGTTCCGGAAAATTTTAACTCAGGATTCGATTTTACAACTGCTGTAAAATATGCATCAGGTACTGAAAACGATGTAAATTACTATAAAAAAAGAGGATTTCCCGGACAGATGACAAATATCACAAATTTTAATATTACATCTTTGTCTGTTGTAAGCAGAACCGGGCCGACACAAAACTTTATAGACTATTTGCATTTATGCATGAGATATACTCCGGACTCAATAGAGGTTCTTTATCCGGTTGCTAAATACCCTGTTATACACAGTAAATACCCGGTTGTAATTAAGTACATGAAAGACAATTATGGTATAGATCTTACTGAAATAGCCAAAAAACCACAGATTTAAAATTTAATGAAAAAAATTGTTCTTTTTGTTCTACTGCTCATATTTTCGGGCAGTAATGCGGTAGCTCAGCTTAAATTATCAGTAAAAATCAGAACTTTTAAGCCACTAATGCTCAGTTTATCAGATATAAACGGCAAATTGATCTTGCAAAAACAAATCAAAAGTGGAGAGTTAGCAACTTTTGACCCTATAGACATTGGAACAGACTACTTAATATTGAAAATTGGGGAGTATGAGCAAAATGTAATTTTTGAAAATAATGAGGTAACTATCAAGGGATTAGTTGATGACAAAAATCATAAAAATGTTGTACTTCAGTTTGATGGGGCACCGCTTATTGATTCGCTGATAATTGCAGAAAAACTATTTAAGACAGGAGGTCAAAACGGATGGAACTGGGGTCTTGTCAAAGACCGTTTCCATCCGGCAGTTCTTGCTGCAATTGTGTACAGAAATGAGTTGTATTTCACTAGTAAAGGAGATGTATTAAATAGTATAAAAGGTGCTTTCAAAAATGGTGAGATCTATGGTCAAATCTCCAGCTGGATATCAGAAAAAGCTCGTTTAGCCGATATATTTAAAGAAGGTGCTGAGATTGCAAATTTCTCTCTTCCGGATAAAAATGGGAAAATCTACTCAACAGATGATTTTAAAGGCAAGTTTATACTGCTTGATTTCTGGGCTTCCTGGTGCGCACCTTGCCGTGCAGAAATGAAAAGTCTGCAAAAGATTCATGAAGAAATTCAAGGCGATGACCTGGTTTTTATTAGCATATCTCTTGATGACTCAAGGGAGAAGTGGTTAAATGCTATGGAGAAAGATAACATTCCTTGGCTTGCGTTATGGGATAGCAGCGGTTTTGAAAAAACGCCTTTTCAGAAACAATTTGGATTCAGCCAGATTCCTTTCATAATCCTGATAAGTAAAGATGGAAAGATTCTGGCCAGAAATCTGAGAGGAGAAAATGTAAAAAATGAAATATTAAAATACAGAAACAATTTATGAAAAAATTAATAACGCTTTTTATTGCAGTACTTGTAACATTATCTGCGTATTCTCAGGGTAATTCAGGTATGAGCCTTGAGCAAAAACAAATCTTGGATGGTAGCTGGTATAAAGAGTCTCCGGAGAGTGGAAAAATAGGAATCGATTTGCAAGGTGCCAAAGATCTTTTGAAAAAGAGGAAAATGAAAAAAGTTCCTGTAGTAGCACTTATAGGAACCGGGGCAGATATTGAGCACGAAGCATTAAAAAATTCGGTTTGGGTAAATCCTAAAGAGAAGGCAGATGGAAAAGACAATGATAATAACGGATATGCAGACGATATCAATGGCTGGAATTTCATCGGTTCAAAAGATGGCTCTTCTATGGAGATTGGTATCCAGGAAGCTAATCGCGAATGGCTAAGATTTAAAGATAAATATGCAGACATTTTATTTGACGGGAAGAGATATTTTAAATACGAGAATGGTGTGCGTGTCTATATAGCTGCCCCGGAAGACATTGAAGAGTTCAATTATTTTACAAAAATAATCCGAGAGAGAGATGGAGCCTTGTCTGGTCTTTATGGTGGATATATTATCGCTTTTCTTGTTAAAGAATATACTCAGGAGTGGGATAAAGAAATTCAACTGAAGTTCCCGGGTAAGACAAGAAAAGAAATTACTTCAGATGAGTTTTTTGCAGCAGTATATGATAAAAATGGCCCCCAGGATTCGTTAAAAAATATTGCACTAACATTAGTATCTCTATACTCCAGTTTTGGTAAAACCATGAGAAACAACCCAAATTATGTCACAAACTGGAGTGATATTTATGAAAATTTTACAGATAGACAGATAAAGTATGCTAAAGAGTCTTATGATAAGATTTTTGAGAAAAACAGCAAAGATGACAGACAAGCTGTTGTGGGTGACGATCCCTATAATATTGAGGATACTAAATATGGAAATAATACTGTCTTAACTGGTGCTTCTCTTAGCGGAACAATGTTTTCGGGAATTATTGCGGGGCAAGATGTGAATGGAAAGGGTTTTAGCGGAATTATACCGGAAGCTAAAATAATGAATCTCGTAACTTCTGCACAGTCCGGAGACCCATATCTGAAAGATATTGCACTTGCTGTAAGATATGCGGTTAATAAAGGTGCAGACATAATCGTACTTCCGCAGCAAAGCTTATTGTATCATTCAGTGCAGAAATCCTGGGTTTATGATGCAATCAGAGATGCCGAAAATAAGGGTATTCTTGTAATTGCACCTGCATGGGAAAAGAGTGAGAACATGGATACCAGAGCATACTATCCGCGCAGAGAGGATTATAAAGGAAAACCGATGACCAATATTATGATTGTAGCTAACTCCGATTCCAAAGGAAATCCATCTCCGATGTCGAATTACGGTAAGTATAATCTCGATACATATGTTCCCGGTGTAAACATATATTCAACTGCCCCGGGAGATATATACA
>CAZPRX010000004.1:0-8479 GCA_964588835.1 uncultured Muribaculaceae bacterium | reverse complement strand
ACAGGTACTTCCAGCTCGATGGGAGCTGTTGTGACAGCCGGAGCAGCGGCATTTATAAAAGCATATTTTCCGGAACTTACCGGATCTCAGATAAGGGAGTTGCTTATAAACAGTGTCACCTCAAAAAGAGGTACAGAGATTGAGAAAAGTGTAATACATAATGGAAAACAAATAACAGATCTCTTCCTCTTCGAACAGCTTTGTACATCTTCAGGAATTTTAAATTTAAGAAACAGCGTCGAGGCAGCGCTGAAAAACATGAAATAAATGGCTTTTATGTTAATTAATAAATACTTAAAGAGGATAACGCTAACACTATGTGTTATCCTCTTTTCTCTGAATTTGGATGCGCAGCGAGCTTATTCCGTTATCCCTTACGAAATGTATTCCGGAAAGATGATTGTAAATCTTAAAATCAACGGAAAAACTGAGAGATTAATTTTCGACACAGGAGCTGCTAAATCTACATTGTCTTCTGAATATTGCCGCGAAAACAATATTGAAGCCTCCTCAACTATGAAGTTGACCGATGTTACAAGTACTGTAGCAACTTATCCAATGACGATGATTTCGTCTATAGCTACTCTGGATAATCAATTCACTTTTGTTAGTGTTCCTGCAGTAATAATGCCCGAGCCTTCTCCGTTAAGATGTTTTAATGTAGTTGGACTGGTTGGCAGCGATATACTAGCAAAAACAATCTGTACAATCGATTCAAAAAGTAAGACAATTACAATTTCTACACCTGAAAAGCCAAGCCCTGAACCGATACGTTTCGCCCTAAATCTCGATCAGAAAAGTGTGTTGCCCGTCTTTAATGTTTTAGTAAACGGTGTTGATATTACTGTCCTTTTCGATACAGGATCAGGATCTTTTATGAATTTAAAAGATATCGATTTCGAGCAACTTAAAGAGCATGATGCTGTTCAGATTATGAACAGGGGAAGTGGAGCAAAAAGTTTTGGATTGGCAAATAAAGTAGAGAGTTCAAATGCTAATCAAGTTTATATTAAAAATTTAAGAGTTGGCCCTGCTAAATTTGCAGATATTTTTACAGAAACATCAAATTCACCCCACACTTTACTGGGAGTAAAGATAATGGAATATGCAAAAATAACGATTGATTATACACGTAAAAGACTCTATTGTATTCCCTATCAGCAAGATACTATCAGGCCCCTGTTTAAAGAGCCTAATTTTGGACTGACAATAAGAGACGGTAAGCTTATTGTTTCTAATGTATGGAAAGAGCACGAGAATCTTATTTCTGAAGGAGACATTATAACCCATATTAACGGGGTACCTACACGAACATATCAATTTTGTGACATAATTGGAGGAGTAAAGGAGATGTATGTTCCCGGACCAAAAATACTCACTATTCAAACAAAAGATGGAAATACATTGGATTTAGAATATAAAATCGAAATTTTAAAATTATGAAGAAAACATTTTTAACAATAATATCAATATTATCCTCTTTGACTATATTCTCTCAAGTCAATACAATAAAGAGTGAAACGCATTCATTTAAAGTTGTAAAAGGTAAAATTGTGATTGAACTTGCAATCAATGGCAAGAAGGCCGATTTTATACTGGACCTGGGTGGAAGAACGTCAGTTCTGCCTGAATATGTTGAAAAACTAGGCATGGGGAGTATCACTGAGGCAAAACTTGCGAGTGATGTATTCTTTTTTAAAAATTTGCCAGTAACAAAGAAAAGCTCTATTAATTCAATCTCCTTCGGTAATAATGTTTATGCCAATGGTTTACAGGCATTTATTATTGAAGGGGAATCTGCAGACTATTTAAGAAAGATTGGTGTTGCAGGAGTAATAAGTGGAACTTTATTTTCAAATGTAGTTTTGACAATAGATAAGAGGCATCAGACAATATATACCTCTTTACCATACAGACCACAATTCATGAGCCTAACGGAGAGAGCAGATTGTAAAATAGTTAGCGGATCAACGCCTGAGTTGACAGTGTCGGTGGATGGTAAACCTTTAAGTTTAATTTTTAGTACCTGGTACAATGGCTTGATCTCCCTGAACTCCGAAAATATAATTAAAGGAGTAACTTATGAAAATGATAAGGGAGAAATATCAGGTACAGGTTACGAAGCATCGCAGTTTACAGGTAAAACATTCCGGGCAAAAGAGATTTCTCTGGTAAATGTAAAAATTTATAACGGAGAAGTAACTGTTAACCCAAATCTGGTTAAATCGGAGGCTGGCCTTGCCCTTCTTGATTATGGAATAATCTCAGTAGATTTTTCAAAGGAAAAGATCTATTTTCAGTCGTACGAAAAAACTGTGATTAATAAAGAAACCAAGCCAGATCTGCTGAAAATAGAACACGGGAAACTCAACGCTATTACCAAAGATGAATTTACAGAATATATATATGACTACAAAAACAATAATGAGTTTAAACTTAAAGGAGACAAACCGGTAATTATAGATTTCTGGGCTTCGTGGTGCGGTCCGTGCATGAGCATGCTTCCGCTTATGGAGCAGCTTGCCGAAAAGTACAAAGACAAGATTGTATTCTATAAAGTGAATGCCGATAAAGAGAAGGAGCTTTGCTCCATATTTAATGTTGTTGCACTTCCTACTCTCTTTATAGTTTCTCCCGGTAAGGCACCAATTATAGAAGTTGGATACCAGCAGAACAAGCTTTTGCAACTTATTGAAGATTTGGTTAAATAAAAAGGTAATAAAACGTTGCAAGTATCCATAAATAGGCTGCTCCAAAAGGGGCAGCCTATTGAATTTAATGGTCAGTAGATTTGATTCTGATTATTTCAAAATTGGTAAAGATTTACCTGCCGGGCTTAGGTTTTCTCATTTTATAATTCTCAAGTCCCATGTAAAGAAAGCTCTCAAACGACTCAACATCTAAATTATATCCTCTCGGTTCAGTGAGGTGGGTCTCATCTTCAGGATTAACGATTACATAATATGGCTGAGCGTTCACTTTGAATTTGTTTAATGCAAGGTATGAGTTTATCTTACCTATGCTTTTTAGAACTCTTCCCGATTCCGAAGTTATCCAGTCGCTCTCAACAGCAGTTTTCTTGTCGTCTGCATAAAGGGCAATAATCACAAACTCCTCTTTTAGAAGTTTCAGAACTGACGGATCTGACCAAACCTTTACCTCCATCTCTCTGCAATTAACGCACCCATGTCCTGTAAAATCAATGAAAACCGGCTTTCCTGCTTTCTTTGCGTAATCCATCCCCTCCTGATAACGGAAGAAACCTTTGAGATTGTGTGGCAAATACAGAAAATCACTGTACAAAGGTGCTGTTTCAAAATTGCCGGACTGTTCTGCAGGAGACGCTGACAGACTTTCCTTATATGACCCGCTGATAAAGTCCTGACTGTTCATTGGAGGAAGGTAACCTGAAAGCCCTTTGAGGGGTGCCCCCCACAATCCGGGAATCATATATACAACAAATGTAAAGGTTGCAAGTGCCAATATCAACCTCCTTACGCTAATATGTTCCCTGGGTGAGTCATGAGAAAATCTTATTTTACCAAGAAGATAAAAGCCCATAAAAGTAAAGACTACTATCCATATTGCCAGGTATATTTCTCTGTCAAGTAATCCCCAGTGATAAACCTGGTCTGCCACGCTTAGAAACTTAAAGCCAAGAGCTACCTCTATAAATCCAAGGACAACTTTAACACTGTTAAGCCATCCGCCGGATTTGGGAAGGTCTTTTAAAAGTGATGGTGCAAATGCAAAAACAGTAAATGGAAGGGCAAAGGCTGCAGAAAATGCAAACATTGTAATTATAGGCTCCCATATATCTCCCTGGGTAGATTTTATAAGTATAGTTCCAACAATGGGGCCTGTACATGAAAATGAGACAAGCACCAGTGTTAGAGCCATGAAGAAAACTCCGGCGTATCCACCCTTATCTGATTTTGAGTCGCTTTTGTTAACCATCCAGCTTGGAAGAACTATCTCAAAAGCTCCGAAAAAAGAGGCTGCAAAAACCATAAAAATTAAAAAGAACAAAACATTTGGTATCCAGTGTGTCGCCAGCCAGTTAAAAATATCTGATGTTACTGCTGAGCCACCTGCAAAGTATGTTATTAAGATAATTACTGCAATGGGAATAGTATAGAGTGCAATAATTGAAAATCCAAACAATGAAGCCATCACCTTGCCCTTGTTTGATTTTTTTTCTCCCCCGTAACTGTCATTCTGTGATTGCTTCAGGAAGAAAGAGACTGTCATGGGAACCATTGGAAATACACATGGCGTAATAAGAGCAACAAACCCCCAGACAATAGCTTCTATAATTACCCCCCAGATAGATTTTTCGCTTACAGGAATTAAAGGCGTCTGCTGCGTGCTCTCAGAAACTACAGTATCCGAAATTGCAGAAGTATAAGAAGTATCTGGCTCATTATTAAACGAGTCCCTTTTTATTTTTTGAGTGACAGTTTCAGATTTTGGCAATTCTGCCGATTGTGCCGGGCTCTTTTTTGCCTTGACTCCGGGGAGTTTTATGGTGAACTCTTTTTCTGTAGGAGGCAGACAACTTCCGTTATCGCATACCATCCATTCAATATATCCGTATACTGTTACTGAATCATATGATTTCACCTCGATGCTACGCTCAAATTTTGCCTCTTTATTAAAGTAACCGACATTAACCTGAAACATTTTGTCAAATTCCACTACAGGTTTAACTGGCATTTCAAGATTTGAGATAAAAATATACCCCTGTGGATTTTCAAAGATTACATCTGTAGGATTAGGTCCCTCATCATACGGGCCCAGGTCATAAATATGCCAGTCACCTGATATTGTGGCATTGAACTGAAGTTTGTATTTGCTGTCCGAGATTTTTTCATAACCCACACTCCATGAAACTGGATTTTTTATCTGAGCATATGCCAGAAAGGGGAGTGTAAAAAGCAGGGTAAATACTATTAGGTTCTTTTTAAACATTACTTGTCTGAATTTATTATGACGATTTGTTAAAAATTTGTTACTCTTTATCTGGTACTGACATTTTGAAATATTTTGTACCGAATCATATATTTTTAAAACTTATCAAAATTGTGATTTTCTTGATTAAAACAATTCAATACAAAAAAATGACTAAACTATTTTTATAGAATAATTTAGTTTGTCTGATTTTTATTACTTTAATGTTACATCCTAATTTTTTATGAAAATTCTGCTTAACTTTAAGTGAAGTTTCAATGTTGAGAACTAAAAGGAGCAGTTATGAAAAAAGAGAGCAATTCAATAAATGAGGTTCCCGAAATTGTTCTAAAGAAATGGCAAGAGATTGCAGATTTACTTGCAGAGTTGTTCTCAGTCCCGGCCGCTTTAATAATGAGAGCAGAGAATGAGTATATGGAGGTATTTGTCTCAAGTGATTCAGAAAGCAATCCATATTCACCGGGAGATAAAGAGCAATGGTACGGACTATATTGTGAAACAGTAATCAAGACACAAAAAAAACTTGTCATACCTGATGCAACACTGGATCCTCAGTGGAATCACAATCCCGATCTCAAACTAGGAATGATCTGCTACATGGGTGTTCCTATCAACTACCCCGATAATTCACCTTTTGGTACCCTGTGTGTTCTTGACAGAAAAGAGCACAATTTCTCTGATAAGTTTCATAATCTTCTTTTGAGATTTAAAAATGTGATTGAGTTTGACATCGCTTTTCTGCAGACTTACAACAAAAAAAACGGAGAGTATGAGAGCCTGTTCAATAACATCAGAGAGGGTCTGTTTCTGTCAAAACCTACAGGCGAAATTCTCTCTGCAAATCCTGAAGCCTGCAGAATGCTTGGAAGGACTGAATTGGAGATATGCTCTGCCGGAAAGAGCGGAGTAGTTAATATGGATGATCCTAATCTGCCGGCCCTTCTAGCAGAGGGAGAGAGAACAGGAATGATAAGGGGCGAGATTACATTCAAAAGGAAAGATGACTCAATCTTTCCTGCTGATTTTACATCATCAGTATTTAACTACGCTCCCGGTGATATCAGAATAGTGGACTTTTTTCGCGATATTACTGAAAGGAAACTTGCAGATGATAAACTTCGTAAAAGTGAAGAAAAATACAGAAATCTTTTTGAAAACTCGTTAGTGGGAGTCTTTTCTGCAAAAATGGACGGAGAGGTGTTACATGTAAACAAAGCCATGGCAGATATTTTCGAATTTGATAACCCGGAAGATATTGAATCTCAGAATATATTCCTTAGTTGCAAATATCCGGAACAAAGAGAGTATTTCAGGAGCGTTATCAAGAGGGACAGAATCATCAGAGAGGCAGAAAACACAATTATTACAGCAAATTACAATGAGCGGGAGGTTCTGGTAAGTATTATTCAGGAAGGAGACACTCTTACCGGATTTGTTGTTGATAATACATACAGAAATAATTTATTGAGCGAACTCAGACAGAAGAATTCAGAACTTGCACAGCTTAATGCAACTAAAGACAAATTATTTTCAATTATTTCACACGACTTACGAAGTCCCTTCGGGACAATTCTTGGTCTGTCAGAGATACTCTCAGATGAATTAGAGACATTGTCCAAAGATGAAATTGCCGAATATGTCAAAAACATTCAGCTGGCAGCGAAAAACTCCTACGATTTTATGGATAAGCTTCTTGTATGGGCCAGATCACAAACCGGAGATATCAGGCTCATAAAGGAGGAGGTAAATCTGAAAAGCCTCGTCGATGATGCAGTAGCGGTACTTGAACATTCAGCCCACAGCAAGAAAATTTCAATAAAAAATATGATTGGTGCAGAAATTGTCATTCTTGCAGATAAAAACACACTTAATACAGTGGTGAGAAATTTGATTGCAAATGCAATAAAATACACAAATGAGACCGGAATTGTGGAGATATCTGCAGAGATAAAGGATAGGCATGCAGAGGTTAAAGTTTCAGATAGCGGAATAGGAATGAACGAATACACACTTAAGAACCTCTTCAACCGCTCAGAGGCTGTTTCGCGTCCGGGGACAGCAAATGAGAGCGGTACAGGATTGGGGCTGATTCTCTGCAAGGAGTTTATTGAGCAGAACGGAGGCACATTGCGTGCAGAGAGTAAAGAGGGAGCCGGCTCAGTATTCATTTTTACCTTGCCGTATTTGAGGAATTGAGTTAACTTTGGGTTGTAAATCTTAATTCATGGACAATAAATCTTTTTCAATCCGGGAGGCTTCAGAGGCAGATATTGAGACAATCTACAACTTCATTTGCGAACTTGCAGATTATGAAAAGCTCAGAAGCGATGTTACCGCAACTGTTCCGGTTCTCAGAGACTCTCTTTTTGTTAAAAAGCAGGCAGAAGTTATTATTGCTGAGGAGCATGGCATACCGGTTGGCTTTGCACTCTATTTTCATAACTTTTCAACTTTTAAAGGCAGGGCCTGTCTCTATCTTGAGGATATATACGTGAAACCGGAGCACAGGGGAAAGGGATTCGGAAAGAGACTTTTTGCAGCGCTTGCAAAAATTGCAGTAGAGAGAGGGTGCGAGAGGTTTGACTGGTCTGTTCTGGACTGGAACAAACCCTCAATTGAATTTTATAAAAGTCTGGGAGCAATTCCAATGGATGAATGGACAGTTTACCGCCTAACCGGAGAGGCACTCCGCAGGGTGGCACATGAAAAATAAAAGATAAGAAAGATGAAAAAACAGACTATAGCGCTTGTTGCGCACGATAACAGAAAGAAAGACCTGATAGAGTGGGTGGAGTTTAACAAGGCATCGCTGCTTAAACACAGCCTGGTTTGCACCGGTACAACCGGAAGAATGGTTGAGGCAGCGCTAACACAAAACCGCTCCAAAAGTGAACCAAAACCGGAAATTACACTGCTTAAATCCGGTCCGCTGGGAGGAGATCAGCAACTGGGAGCACTTATTTGCGAGGGAAAGGTAGATTTGCTGATATTTCTCTGGGACCCAATGCAGCCACAGCCTCATGATGTAGATGTCAAGGCTCTGCTGAGGATATCCAGCCTCTACAACATACCCACAGCCACAAACAGATCAACTGCAGATTTTATTATCTCATCAACATTGTTTGGAACAGATTACCATCCTCAGGTAAAATCTTTCTCGGAATATCTGGGAAGAACAGTAGAAATCTGACTCAGAACTGTAAACAGATAAATTAGTAGATAAAAGGGAATACCCGTTTTAGCCGTCTCTCCTCAATTATTGCAGGATTGACGGCTTTGTGTTTTCTGAAGGTAGATGCAGCCCTTGGAACAAGGTTTGCGAATGTCCACCATGCGAAAATTGCTCCCGGAACAGACCAGCTCATAAGAGCAAATCCGGTCCACTCGACAATCTCCCCGAAGTAATTTGCAGATGTAACCTGGCGGAACAATCCACCTTCCGGGATGTAGTGTCCGCCGGTCTCTCCCCTTAGTGCACCCTCTCTTCTCGCTTTTCTGAGTCTTCTGT
>CAZPRX010000003.1:0-20942 GCA_964588835.1 uncultured Muribaculaceae bacterium | reverse complement strand
TAGTACTGCAGTAGGAGTTGCACTAATGGTGTACTTACCATTAAGATCCGTAGAGACTCCAGTACGGGTTCCCTTCACAAGTACAGATGCAAACGGAATAGGTTCACCTGTGCTGGCATCAGTGACAGTACCGGTAATACTGATACTCTGTGAGTAAGCAACGCTTGTCACGAAAGCTATCAGAACCGTTAGAATTAATCTGATTTTTTTCATTTAGTTAATTTTTGGTTAATAAAAAGTTTATTAGGTTTAAGTTGTTTATTTCTTGATTGAAGTTGTTTCTAGAAATGTTAATTACAAATATAAAGAAATTTCTTTTATAAAAAAGTAAAATTCTCTTTTACATTCATATTCAAGTTTTTGTTAAGTTTGAAATTTAGGTTAGCCTTTTGATATAAGGCAAAACAAATTTAGAAAAATAAATTACACTTCCTAACTTTACAACAACTTTATTTACGAAAAAAGGTGGCTTTTTCAAGCCACCTTTGTGATATTTGCTTATGATTCCTAACGTTACACAAGTCCTTGTTCAAGAGTTGCCTGTGCCACTTTCATAAAGCCTGCAATGTTCGCACCGTTAACATAATTAACGTATCCGTCGCTTTGCTTGCCATACTTCACGCATGCCTGGTGGATGCTGCTCATGATTTGCTTAAGTTTAGCATCAACCTCTTCAGCTGTCCAGCTAATGTGCATCGCGTTCTGAGTCATTTCAAGACCTGAAACGGCAACACCGCCTGCATTTACTGCCTTGCCAGGAGCAA
Organism: uncultured Muribaculaceae bacterium; assembly: GCA_964588835.1. Lineage (GTDB taxonomy): Bacteria > Bacteroidota > Bacteroidia > Bacteroidales > UBA932 > Bact-08. The sequence goes on along the minus strand of CAZPRX010000003.1, from coordinate 20,178 downwards.
ACAGAATCTTAGCTTTAACAAACTCAGCAATAGCTTCAGGAGTACAACCCATGTTTGAGATCTCACCCACACATGTTACACCGTTCTTGATAAGCTCTTTTGCATCCTCACCGTTAAGTTCGTTCTGGAATGCGCATGGAAGAGCGATATCAACCTTTACAATCCATGATTTCTTACCAGCGATAAATTTTGAACCCGGGAATTTGGCTGCATATGGAGCCACAACGTCATTATTTGTAGCACGAAGCTCTAGCATATATGCAATCTTCTCTGCATTCATACCAGCCTCGTCAATAATGACTCCGTCCGGGCCTGAAAGGGCAATAACCTTCGCTCCAAGTTCAGTAGCCTTTAGAGCTGCACCCCAGGCTACGTTACCAAAACCTGATACCGATACAGTTTTACCTTTAATATCAATACCTCTTGTAGCAAGCATATGAGTTACAAAATATACTCCACCAAAGCCTGTAGCTTCAGGACGTATAAGTGAGCCACCCCATGTTGCACCTTTACCTGTTAGAACGCCTGTGTTTTCGCGGGCTAGTTTTTTATAGTAGCCAAACATGTATCCTACTTCACGTCCTCCAACTCCTATATCACCTGCAGGAACATCTGTATCTGGACCGAGGTGTCTCCAAAGCTCAGTTATAAATGCCTGGCAAAAACGCATAATCTCTGCATCTGACTTACCTTTAGGGTCAAAATCAGATCCACCTTTACCGCCTCCCATTGGAAGAGTAGTAAGTGCATTTTTGAAAGTCTGCTCAAATCCCAAAAATTTAAGGATTGAAGGGGTTACAGAAGGGTGGAAACGGAAACCGCCTTTGTAAGGGCCTATTGAGTTGTTAAACTGAACTCTGTAGCCAAGGTTAGTTTGAACTTCACCTTTATCATCCTGCCATGTTACTCTGAATGTAAAGATTCTGTCCGGTTCAACCAGTCTCTCAACTATTTTTGCTTTTTCAAATTCAGGATGCTGGTTGTAGATTCCCTCAATTGACTCCAGAACTTCGTGAACTGCCTGAAGGTACTCTTTCTCATGGCCATATTTCTTTTCCAGTTTGGCCATTACTTCTGCTACTTTCATAATAGAATTTTTTGTTATTTATGTTAGTTATTATGGTACAATATTATTCAACTTCCCAGGTTGCTCCGCTTACAAGCAGATCATCCATACATTGTATTGGTGATTTTGAGCGAACCTCAGTAATCTGGTCTCTTACATTATCATCATATGTGGTATCTTTTACAGCTCTGATTACACCCAGCGCAACAGGATATTCAGGATACTGCATATCAATAAGCATTGAGTGAAGACCAGGACTCTCTTCATGTGCATCGTGAACAAGAAGATCCTTCTCTGTAATACCATTCTCACCAAGCTTTACTACTTTTAACTTAATCCCTTCAAGCATGAGACCTTTATCTCTCTCTTTCCCAAAAATCATAGGCTCACCATGCTTTAGAACAATTGTCCTGTCTGCCCTGTGCTCGCGATCTACCAGATTCCAGTGAGTCTTGTCATTAAAAATAACACAATTTACAAGAACCTCCACAACGGCAGTGCCGTCGTGTTTGGCTGATTCAAGCATTATGTCCTGTGTAAGCTTCAGCTCAACATCAATACTTCTTGCAAAATAAGTACCTCTTGCACCAAGCACAAGAGCACCAGGGTTGAAAGGGTGTTCAACTGTTCCAAATGGAGATGTTTTAGTAACCTTTCCAAGTACAGATGTAGGTGAATATTGCCCTTTTGTAAGACCGTATATCTGGTTGTTAAAAAGGAGTATATTGATGTCTATATTTCTTCTGATAGCATGAATAAAGTGATTGCCCCCTATTGCCAAAGCATCTCCGTCTCCGGTAACCTGCCATACAGAGAGAGTGGGATTTGCAACTTTTACCCCTGTGGAAATAGCAGAGGCACGACCGTGAATTCCGTGGAATCCATATGTCTCCATATAATATGGAAATCTGGAAGAGCATCCGATTCCAGATACAAATACAAATCTCTCCTTTGTATAGTTAAGAGCTTCGCATATATCAGGCATTGCTCTCTGAACAGAAGCCAGTATGGCGTGATCTCCGCAACCCGGGCACCATTTTACCTCCTGATTACTTTTGAAATCTTGTGGTGTATATTTCATTACAAATTGTTTTACTAGTTAGAGATTAAAGTATTGCATTAACTGCATCAACAATTTCAGCTACAGTAAACGGCTGTCCCTGTACTTTATTGTGTTGGTGATAATTAAACTGCTGGTGGCATGCCCTCAGGTAATTTGCAAACTGACCACTGTTAAGCTCGCATACAATTATTTTCTTGAATTTTGAAAATACATCTGCAGTATTCTTAGGTAGCGGGAATATATAATCAAAATGAGCGAAACTGACTTTTTTGTCTTGTGATTGAAGTTCTTTCAAAGCCGTGTAAAGGTGACCATATGTCCCTCCCCATCCTACTATTAAAACGTCTCCGCTCTCCTCTCCTATCACACTCTGATCAGGAATGTAGTTTGCGAGTCTGGCAACCTTTTCTGCGCGTTCTGCAACCATCCTTTCGTGCACAAGAGGATCTGATGACACTGCCCCGTTGTTATTCTTCTCAAGTCCACCTACTCTGTGCTCCAGGCCAACTGTTCCGGGTAGTGCCCATCTTCTGGCAAGTCTCTCTGCATCACGCTTGAATGGCCAGAATGGTACCTCCTCAGGTTTGTCAATAATTGGAGGATTAATCTCAGGATAGTCTGCCATTTTAGGGATTCTCCAAGGCTCAGATCCGTTACCAATAAAGCCCTCTGTAAGAAGCATAACCGGCATCATGTGCTCCATTGCATATTTTGCAGAATAGAATGCTGCATCAAAGCAATGTGACGGTGAGTGTGCTGCTATAACAGCTATAGGGCATTCACCATTCCTCCCGTAAAGTGCCTGGTTTAGGTCTGTCTGTTCAGTTTTAGTAGGTATACCTGTTGAAGGTCCTCCCCTCTGAACATCTACAACTACAAGCGGTAACTCTGTCATAACAGCTAGTCCTAGTGCTTCTGACTTAAGAGATAAGCCTGGGCCTGATGTTGTTGTTACAGCCAGACTGCCTGTGTATGCTGCGCCAATTGCTGTACAGATACCAGCTATCTCATCCTCACACTGAAGGGTTTTAGCATTTAATTCTTTGTGAAGTGCCAGCTCCTCAAGAATACTTGTAGCCGGAGTGATAGGATATGAGCCACAGAATAGAGGTCTGCCGGATTTTTCTGATGCAGCAAGAAGTCCCCATGCTGTTGCCTGGTTTCCATTTATATTGCGGTATAACCCTTTTTTAAGCTTTGCTGGCTCTATTCTATATGTGTTTGGTATTGCGTGTATGTTTGACGCATAGTTAAATCCGTCCTGAAGAACCTTTTGATTAGCATCAATAAGGGCCGGATTCTTTTTGAATTTCTTCTTAATATACTTAAAAGTAAACTCTAAAGGTCTGTTGAACATATAATAACACATCCCCAAAGTGAACATGTTTTTAGATCTTACAATTGCTTTAGGGTCCAGTCCGCTGTCTTTTAGACTCTCCTTAGTAAGAGAGGTTATTGCAGCAAAAATTATAGTTCTGTCCTCAATTTTGAGCTCTTTTACAGGGTCTTCTGTTGTGAATCCTGCCTTTTTTAAACCTTTCTCATCAAAAGTGTCTGAGTCAAGTATAATTGTTGCAGTACTCTTTGTCCACTTTGCGTTCGCTTTTAAAGCTGCTGGATTCATGGCTACGAGTACATCGCAGAGGTCACCCGGGGTCCTGATCTCTCCGCTCCCAATATTTACCTGAAAACCGGATACTCCGGATATTGTTCCCTGAGGAGCTCTTATCTCTGCGGGAAAATCCGGAAATGTAGAAAAGTCGTTTCCAAAAAGGGCTGAGGCGTCTGCAAACAGCGTTCCTGTTAACTGCATACCATCACCGGAATCACCGGTGAAACGAATCACAACCTCTTTTGTGTCAATTACCTTGTGTTGCATATAAGTTTGTTTTCAAAATCTAGACAAATTTATACATTATTCTTAACCAAAAAACTTTTTTGCCTAAATTTTAAATTATTATAAAATATTGAATATTTGATACTATTTGTTAAGGATTTGCAATCTCCACACTTACAGTTTAAAACGAAACAGCCAATATTTGGGACAGAGAACTTTAACTCTTCTGAATTGTTATATTTTATTATATTTGTAAGATATTATTATGGCTATTATAAGAAAACTTAACGGTATTGCCCCTAAAATCGGGAAAAACTGTTTCATTGCAGAAAATGCTGCAATAATTGGAGATGTGGTAATTGGTGACGATTGCAGTATTTGGTACGGTGCCGTTTTAAGAGGGGATGTAAACCCCATAAGAGTGGGTAACCGGGTTAATATTCAAGATGGTGCTGTACTTCACACACTTCACAAAAAATCTGTTGTAGAGATTGGAGATGATGTCTCTGTAGGGCACAACGCAATTGTTCACGGAGCAACTGTGGGAAGTAATGTACTTGTGGGAATGGGTGCAATTTTGATGGACAATGCTGTTATTCCTGATAATACAATTATAGCTGCAGGAGCAGTTATTTTGAGTAATGCAAAGCTTGAACCCGGAGTCTATGCAGGTGTTCCGGCTAAGAAGGTGAAGGAGGGTACTCCGGAAATTGGTGAGTCGGCCAGAAAAAATGCTGCCGGCTACATGAAGTACAAGGAGTGGTTCCTAAACTCATACGAAGAAGAGTAACCAAAAATAAATAATTAATCAAAAATTCAACTTTAAATGAAAAAAATTCTATTGTTCGCAGCCCTGGTGGGGCTATTTGCGTGCCAGCCCAAGCACGACGGATATGTAATCGAAGGTACGATTACAGGTGAAAATCTTCCTGAGGGAAAGGCAATCCTTACAAACTTTGCAAGAGCTGAGCAAATTTCAGACACAGCTGATTTTATAGGCGGCAAATTCAAATTCGAGGGCAAGGTTGTAACTCCGGAAAATTACGCAATCACAATTGAGGGAATTGACGGAAGAATCCAATTTTTCTTAGATAACTCACACTTGGTTATCGAAGGTGCAGCTGAAGATTTCCCTAATGCTACAGTTACAGGTGGTATTACAAATGACCTTGTATCTGCTCTGAGAAAGCAGCATCAGGAGGTGGCAGCTAAATTTGGCCTTGACTCACTTATGAAAGAGTATGGCAATAAAGAGACAACTCCAGAAAGAAAAGCTGAAATTATTGCAATTTATAACGAGTCTGAGAAGGAGTCCAATGCAATTGATTCAATATTTTTTGCAACTAATCCTACCTCTTTCTATTCTGTAATTCAACTATCTCAGAAAGTTGAAGATTACACTATGGCAGAAATGGAGGAGAAGGTTGCGGCATTTAAAGCTCTTCCTGAATTCGAGGGTAACAGATACCTTTCTCAAATTGAGGAGAGCCTTGCAACATTGAAGACTCTTGAAGTGGGAATGGTAGCACCTGATTTCACTATGAGCGATCCTCAGGGGAATCCTGTTGCTCTCTCATCTGTATATCCACAGAACAAGATTACTATGATTGACTTCTGGGCAGGATGGTGCGGACCATGCCGTCGTTTTAACCCAACACTTGTAGAGATTTACAAAAAATACAACAAACTTGGATTTGGTATTCTTGGAGTATCTTTCGACAGAGACGCAGAGCTATGGAATAGCGCAATTAAAGATGATAAACTTACCTGGACTCAGGTTTCTGATCTTAAGTACTGGGAGAGTGCCGCTGCTAAGCTATACCATGTTAAATACATCCCTCAGAATATTTTTGTAGATAGCGAAGGTAAAATCATCAAGCGTAAAGTTTCTGAAGAGGAACTGGTTCCTTTCCTGGAGGAGTATCTTGGTGTAAAAGCTAAATAACAGACAAACCATCTGGTAATTATAAAGGGGCTGACCACGTTTGTGGTCAGCCCCTTCTTCTTGTTTACACATATATACTACAGCAAACTGAATGCGGCAGTAAGGCCTGCCATCACAATAGCAACCATACTCATTAGCTTGATAAGGATGTTAAGAGATGGGCCTGATGTGTCTTTAAAAGGATCTCCAACTGTGTCTCCCACAATCGATGCCTTATGGGCGGAAGAACCCGGGCCTCCGTAATTACCCTCTTCAACATATTTCTTAGCGTTGTCCCATGCTCCACCGGCATTTGCCATAAAAATTGCCAGGACAAAACCTGCACCTAACCCCCCTGCAAGGAGACCCATAACACCGGATACTCCAAAAACCAAACCTGTTAGTACTGGAACTGCAATTGCAAGTAAAGAGGGGAAGAGCATCTCTTTCTGCGCACCTTTTGTTGAAATCTCAACGCATCTGGCATAATCCGGAGTCGCTGTGCCCTCAAGTATACCTTTAATCTCTCTGAATTGTCTTCTAACCTCCTCTACCATCTGGCGGGCAGCTCTTCCCACTGCATTCATTGTAAGACCACAAAAGAGAAATGACATCATGGACCCCAGGAATACACCTGCCAACACTTTAGGATTCATCAAGGAGACGTTGTAATATTCCATAAAATCCGGGATGGTTGCTCTGGCAACATCAACAGTCCTTCCTGCAATGTCTATGGTATTCTGCCCTATGTGTACCAGGCCGATTTTAATCTCCTCTATGTATGAAGCAAGAAGAGCCATAGCTGTAAGGGCTGCCGAACCTATCGCAAATCCCTTGCCCGTCGCTGCAGTAGTGTTTCCCAAAGCATCCAGAACATCTGTACGTCTTCTTACCTCAGGTTCAAGTCCACTCATTTGTGCATTTCCACCGGCATTATCGGCAATAGGTCCATAAGCATCTGTAGCGAGTGTAATTCCCAGTGTTGAAAGCATACCCACTGCAGCTATACCTATTCCGTATAGACCCATACTTAAATTCTCAGCCATAAGCATATTCTTTACATCAAAGTTGGTTGCGCTAAGGAAGGCAAGAATGATTGCAGCTGTAATAGTAAGAACCGGTATAGCAGTAGATACCATTCCAATTCCAATTCCGGATATTATTACAGTAGCCGGTCCGCTTTGTGCACTCTCTGATATACTTCTTGTAGGTTTATAAGAATGTGATGTGTAGTATTCTGTAGAATGTCCGATTATTATTCCGGCAACAAGCCCTACAACAACTGAGAATGATATACCCACCCAGTTTTCAAGTCCAAGGACGTACATAATGCCAAATGTTGCTGCAGCAATTAGCATAGAACTAACATTTACACCCACACCCAGTGATTTAAGCAACTCCTTCATTCCTGCGCCCTCTTTTGTTCTTACAAGGAAGATTCCAATTATTGAAAGTATAATGCCCACAGCAGCAATAAGCATTGGGGCAAAAACAGCTTTTAGCTGGATGTCCGGATTTATAAAGAAGGCCGATGCTCCTAATGCGGCCGTAGCAAGGATGGAGCCACAGTAGGACTCGTAAAGGTCTGCACCCATACCTGCCACATCACCTACATTGTCACCCACGTTATCTGCAATTGTTGCAGGATTTCTCGCATCATCCTCAGGAATATTCTCCTCAACCTTGCCCACGAGGTCTGCCCCTACGTCTGCAGCCTTTGTATATATTCCACCTCCTACTCTTGCAAAGAGTGCCTGTGTAGAGGCACCCATTCCAAATGTAAGCATGGTTGTTGTTATAATTATGAGTTTCTGTCCTTGCGTTGCATCTACGAAATTATCAAGCACAATATACCACAAAGATATGTCCAGAAGTCCAAGCCCTACAACAACAAGTCCCATTACAGCTCCAGATCTGAAAGCAATTCTGAGCCCGTCGTTAAGAGACCTTCTTGAGGCATTTGCCGTTCTTGCAGATGCATAGGTAGCAGTTTTCATTCCAATAAAACCGGCTAACCCTGAAAAGAAGCCCCCGGTTAGAAAGGCAAATGGCACCCATTTGTTTTGTACACCAAATCCATAGGCAAGAATTGCAAAGAATACGGCGATTACAATAAATACTAATATCACTACTTTATACTGTTGTCTCAGATATGCCATAGCACCGCTTCTTACATAAGATGCTATCTCCTTCATACGCGGAGTACCCTCGCTCTCTTTCATCATCTCAACAAAAAAGTATCTGGCAAAGAAAAGTGCTGCAAGTGATGCCAGCGGCACTAGATAGAAAAGAAGTTCCGTTTTCATATTTTGAAGTTTGGTTATTCAATACTGCTAAAAAAACCCTCATCAAGTGAGGGCAAAATGGTCCTGGCGACTCTTTTAAGATTCTCAACTGAACCTGTTGAGTAGAATCGTGTCTGTTCTAACTGGTTAATGCTCTCTATGCAAACCAGTTCCTTCTCCTCCAAGATTTCCAAAGTATGCCTGGCAACTGCCGGAGCCGGATCAACAAGTGTAACCTCAGCACCCGCTATCTTCGCAATCTGTTCGCTTAAAAAAGGGTAATGAGTACATCCAAGTACTATATGGTCTGCACCTCTACTAATCATAGGTCTGATGTATTTTTCCAGCAACCTCTTCCCCTCATCTGTATCGGCTTTACCCGATTCAACAATATCAACGAGACCTGTTCCCACCTTTTCGACTACCCTAACTCCTGTCGCGAATCTTCTGAGAGTACTGTTATATAACCTACCCATAAATGTACCTTTAGTAGCAAGGACTCCTATCACTTTTGTTTTGGACATCTCTGCAGCCGGTTTAACAGCTGGTTCCATTCCTACGAAAGGAATATCGTATCTCCATCTCAGCTCATCAATAGCTGCTGCAGTAGCAGTATTGCAGGCAACAACAATAATTCCCGCACCGTTTTTTATCAGGAAGTCCGATATTTCAACTGCTCGTGATACAATTTCAGACTGAGGTCTGGGTCCATAAGGAGAGTAAGCATTATCCGACACATAAATCATCCTGTTTCCTGGTAAAACCTTAATCAATTCTCTCCAGACAGATAATCCGCCAACGCCTGAATCGAATATTCCGATTGTGCTGTTTTTTGAGTTTTTCTTATCCATGTAGTAAAAAAGACAATCGTCCTGCAGTTTGATTTGCAGGACGATTGTAAAGTTAATAAAATAATTCTCTACTGTTGTTGCTGAGTAGGAAGTTTTTTATCTGCTGGAATTCCAAGCTCTTTTTTAGCAATTGGCATTACATCAACGCTTTGATCAACGTTAATGAAAGGCAGAGTTCCTGAAGATACATCAAAAATGTATGTAAAGCCTTGCTCCTTGCCTATCTTCTGAATAGCTTCGTTGGCCTTTTTAAGAACCGGCGCAAACAATAAGCTTTGTAACTGCTGATACTCCTGACCTGAGCTTTGCTGAATCTGCTCAAATCTAGCCTGCATCTCCTGAAGTTCTTTTTGTTTTGCCTCAAGAACAGCTGCAGTCCATGTAGCCTGTTTTTGCTGATATGTATTGAGCTTTGTGTTAAATTCAACCTGCATTGCCTCTATTGTTTCGTTAACATCTGCAGAGTACTTTTCCAGTTTTGCAACTGCACTATCTCTTTCAGGCATTAAAGCAACAAGCTCCTGAGAATTCAGGTGGCCGAACTTGAATGTTTGAGAGTAAGCGCTAGTTGATACCGCTACCAGAAGTACAAGTAGAATTTTCGATAAATGTTTCATAAATGAATTATTGATTATTGTGTTTATTATTTCAGATTTAGTCTGCTCATCACTCTGCCTGTGATATCTAGCCTTGGATTCTTATAAAGAACTCCCTGCATTGCATTAATATCAAAAACTATGCCCAGACCCATTTCGGCTGATACAGAGTCTATTGCCCGCTGAATCTTTTGCTGAATCGGCTCCATTAAGGCTAAAGTTCTTTTTGAGAATGTACCCTCCTGTCCAAATAACTCTTGCTGTCTTTGCTTAAGATTTCTCTCCATAGTGATAATCTCGTTTTCTCTTGCCTGGCGAACATTTTCGCTTAGTCTTGACTTTTCTGACTGATATTTTCTGAAAAGCATCTCAATCCTTTCGCTTTCAGTATTTATATCTGCCTCATGCCCCTCTCTTATACGATCAAGCTCACTCTGAGCAATCTTGTATTCCGGCATTTTGTCAAGAATCTCCTGTGTATTCAGGTAACCGTAATTCTGGGCATTCATTGTGAAAAAAGAGGCCAGAACAATTGCGATTGTTGTCAAAAACCTTTTCATATCTTCTAATTTTAAGTTTTAAAATTGTTGCCCAATCACGAAGTGGAAATTACTTCCCCCTCTGCGTTTATCACCTACAGGATCAAACCCGTACCCCCAGTCAATACCCAGCATTCCCACAATTGGTAATAGTACCCTTACACCCACACCTGCAGATCTCTTAATCTGGAATGGATTAAAGTCCTTGATATCTGACCACGAATTACCACCCTCCAGGAATAGTAAAGCATAAATGGTTGATTGAGGCTGAAGAACAAGCGGGTATCTAAGTTCTACTGTAAATTTATCATAAACATTACCCACGTAACCATTATTCTTCCTAGGTGTAAGTGAGCTGTTTTCATATCCTCTTAAACCGATAATATCAGAGCCATATGTGTTGTAGCCGGACATTCCGTCACCACCCACTATAAACCCTTCAAACGGAGAGTATCCAAGATTTCTGCTGTAATATCCGAGGTATCCAAATTGAGCTCTGGTCATAAGGACTAAGTCTCCGACTATTGGTGTAAACAAAGCCCCTTTAAATGTCCATTTATGATACTCAATCCACTTGTATTTCTCGGCATCTGTCATCCCTTTGTAATTTGTATCCTTAGGTCTGAAAAGTGAATAAGGCGGAGTTATCTGGAGGCCTACCTGGAAATCAGATCCCTTTCTTGGATATATTGCCTGGTCAGTTGAATTTCTTGTAAGATTAATCTTCCAGCTTATATTGTTTGACAAACCATCTGTGAATAAGAAATAGTACTGCCAGTCTGTAAGCTTGTATGTTTGCCAGCTTAATTCGTTGTACAAGACAAACCAGTTGTCCGGCCACTTAAGCCTGGTTCCGATTCCTGCTGAAAATCCATATACCTCCATGCTTTGACCTGAGTTCTGGTAGAAGTAGTATGAATTTGTCTGTCTTGTATAGTAAGCTGATATATTTAACGATGTAGGCTTCTTGCCTGTAAGCCATGGCTCGGAAAAACTTGCAGAGAGAGCAGTATAGTATGTTCCGTTTGTCTGGAATCTTATAGATAGTTGCTGTCCGTCTCCCAGTGGAACCGGTCTCCATGAACTCTTTTTAAACACCCTGCCTATAGAGAAATTATTGAAGCTCAATCCCAGAGTTCCTACAAATGTATTTCCGCCCCAGCCTCCTGCCAGTTCAAACTGGCTGTTCGGCTTCTCCTCAACATTATATGTAACGTCAACCGTGTTTGCATTATAATTAGGAAGTATGTTATAACCGGATGGAGACATTATCTTTTCAGGCTCAAAGTGGCCCATTGATGCCAGATCTCTTAGCGAACGTTCAAGTTCTGTCTGGCTGAAAAGATAACCCGGTTTTGTCCACAACTGGCGCCTTACAACCTTTTCATTTGTGATATTATTACCATTGATAACGATTCTGTTGAATGTTGCAGGTTTCCCTTCAACCATTCTCATTTCAACATCTACGGAATCATCATCAATTCTAACCTCTACAGGAGAGATATTAAAAAACAGATATCCGTTGTCCCTGTAAAGTTTTGATACATTTCCCTCCTCTGCATCAAACAACCTCTTCTCCATTGAGACAACATCATATATGTCTCCTTTCTTGATATTGAGAATTGCATTAAGCTGATCTGCAGAGTAAATTGAGTTACCTGTCCAGGTTATATTTCTGAAATAATATCTTTTGCCTTCATCAATTTTAAAGTGGATACCAAGTCTGCCATCCTCAATATAGTACATAGAGTCCTTAATAATCCTGGCATCTCTGTAACCTCTCTCTCCATATGCCTGAAGAAGAAGACGCTTGTCGTTAGGATACTCCTTTTCGTTAAATTTCTTAGAGCTGAAGAAATTGAGGATACGCATATCCTTTGTCTTCTTCATTGCCGATGTAAGCTTTGATGCCTTTACGTTATCGTTACCTTCAAAGGAGATTCTCTTAATCTTGACTTTTGATTTTCTGTCAACTTTAAAAGTAACTTTTACAGCATTCTTTATAAGCGAATCTTGCTCCTGAACAACATCTACCGCCGTCTGCAGAAAACCCTTTTCAACATAAAATTTCCTTATAATCTCAGAGGAGGAGTTGACGAGATATTCAGATAACTCACTTCCTCTTCTCAATTTGAGCTTTTCATTCAGATCACTTTTTTCTCCCGACTTAATCCCCTCAAATTCCCATCTGGAAACTCTGGGCCTCTCTAGCAAGTCCAGTCTGATATAAGCAGTATCTCTTTTAAGAGAATCAATATAAACAGAGACATCAGAGAAATATCTCTGCATGTATATCCGTTTAATGATTGCTGAGATATCCTCACCGGGAAGAGTTATTTTATCACCTACAGTAAGACCTGTAAGTGAGAGTATCTGGTCCTTCCCAAGGTACTGGATTCCCGATACCTCAAGGCCCCCTATTATATACTCTTTTGGGGTGTTATAGTCTATAACAACATTGGTTTTCTGCTGATTCTGCTCTTGAGCAAAGGCTCCAAGGGGAGACAGCAATACTAATAGTAATAATAGCGAAAGAGACTTCATTTGCACACTCTGTGGGTAAAACTGCAAATATAGGTTTTTATTTGGATTCAATGCCCAATGGTTTATAGATTATTAACTTGTTCACCAGTCTTGCCGTATCTGCGTTCTCTTGCAGAGTACTCCTCCAGTGCTAGCTGAAAGTCATTTTTGCGAAAATCGGGCCAAAGCACATCGGGGAAGTAAAATTCAGTATAGGCAGTCTGCCATAGCATGTAGTTGCTTATCCTCTGCTCTCCGCTTGTACGTATAAGTAAGTCAGGATCAGGAATACCGGATGTCGCCAAATATTTATCAAAAATATCCGGTGAAGGCAAACAATCTTTAGCTCCAACCTCTTTAAAATACTTATCGGCTGCCTGTAAAATGTCCCATTTTCCGCTGTAACTCATAAATACAATAAGTGTAAGTCCTGTTGAGGCCTCTGTTGTTGCCTCTGCAGAAGCAATCTTCTCCTGCACGGCTTGAGGAAGCTTTGACTTCTCCCCTATTACCCTGAATTTGATATTATTTTTTACAAGCTTGGGGGTCTCCTTAAGGATAGCATCTACCATCAACTCCATCAGAAGGCTTATCTCATCTTGCGGCCTGCTCCAATTCTCTTCAGAAAATGCAAAAAGGCTTAAAAATTTAACACCCTTCTCTGCTGCAAACTCAGTTGCCTGCCTTACAGATTCCACTCCGGCCCTGTGGCCGAAGATTCTTTTTAGACCTTGTTTTTTTGCCCATCTTCCGTTTCCATCCATGATTATAGTAACGTGGACAGGTATCTTTATTTCATTTGTCATCTTGATATTTATGTATTTCTTCTGTCTTCGCCCCAGAAAAGTTTCTCCTTTAGAGCCTCTATGAAATTATTACTCGAGAGAGAGATTATGTTAAGATCAAATTCAGCTTTGCTTACAGTGAAACTTTCTCCTGATGAGACGATAACAGATCTGTTGTCCAGGCTTAAGATTGCTCCCGATCTTCTTGAGTTTACAGTCACTTTAATTACCGATTCATCAGAGACCACCAGTGGCCTTATGTTTAGGTTGTGGGGGGCAATAGGAGCAATAATTACTGCCTTAGATGCAGGAATCATGATGGGACCTCCCAGGCTGAGTGAATATGCAGTTGAGCCAGTGGGTGTAGCAATTACAATACCATCTGACCAGTATGTAGGAAGCTCTGTACCATCAATTGCAATCTTTACAGCCAGCATTGAAGGATCTTGTCTTTGTACTGATATCTCGTTTAATGCGTATGGATATAGTCCGTTCAAATAACTGCCTGAACTGATTTTAATAAGACTTCTTCTCTCTGTTTTGTAATCTTTATTAATCAACCTCTCTATCCAGTAGTGGCTGGGTTCAGAGTCGGTGGTAGTTAAAAAACCAAGCCGTCCAAAATTAATTCCTGCAACAGGAATACCTCTCTCTCTGATAAATGTAAGGGATTCCAGGAATGTCCCGTCACCGCCAAGTGATAGAAAGATATCGGTCTGCGGATCCATATCTTCATAGCTATGGAAAAGGCCGGCCGCCGGTAGTGCAAGCTTGTGGGTATCTGTTGCTCTTTTGTGAAAAGGGGCATAAAAGATGAGTTCCGCACCTCTGTGAGAGAGAGAATTGACAATAAACGTTAGCTTATCATGCCACTTTTTATCAATTTCTCTTGCAAAAATTGCTATCTTCATCTTAATTATTTAAAAGTTGCCAAAATTACATAAATTTGTCGCCACTATGGCAAAATTAAGTGTAAATATAAACAAATTTGCTACTCTTCGTAATGCACGCGGAGGCAATCTTCCTGATGTTCTCAAAGCTGCTCTTGATTGTGAACGGTTTGGAGCACAGGGCATAACTGTTCACCCAAGACCGGACGAAAGGCATATCAGATATAAGGATGCTCGTGATTTAAAAGGTATTCTTACCACTGAATTCAACATTGAGGGTAATCCTGTAGACAGCTTTATCAATCTCGTTCTGGAGGTTAAACCGGCACAGGTAACACTGGTTCCCGATGCTCACGATGTTATAACGTCAAACAGCGGTTGGGATACAAAGAAAAATCTGAGTTATCTGAAAGGTGTAGTCTCAATTTTTAAAAGTAACGGAATACGGACCTCAATTTTTGTTGATCCAATACCTGATATGATATATTATGCAGCTGAAAGCGGCTGTGACAGGGTAGAACTCTACACCGAGGCATACGCCATCGGATATAGCGAGAACAGAGATAAAGCACTTGAACCATATTACAGTACTGCCCTTGTTGTGAAGGAGACAGGTCTCGGTCTAAATGCCGGTCATGATTTAAATCTTGAGAATCTTAGCTATTTTGCAAAAAATATACATTGGCTTGACGAAGTATCAATAGGACACGCTCTTATATGCGATTCAATCTATCTGGGACTTGAAAACACCATACAAGCCTACCTTAGACAATTAAACAATAATTAATTATATTTGTGCTTTATTTAACACTACAAAAATGAAAAATGCCTCTATTATCTTGAATTCTGTCCTAGCCGTTGCGGTTATAGTACTTTTCATCCTTCACTTCTCATCTAAACCAGGTTCAACTCCAGCCGGTCAGACCGGAGAGGGAATTGTTGCCGGTCAGGGAAGCGTTGTTTATATCCAGATGGACTCTTTGTTAAACCAGTATGATATGTTTAACGACCTCAAGTCTGAACTTGAAAGCAAGGCTCAGGTAATACAGGATGACCTCAGCAAGAGAGGACGTGCTTTTGAACGTGATTACAAAGACTGGGAAGAGAAAATTCAGAAAGGTCTCATCACACGCGCACAGGCAGAAGCTCAGCAGCAGCAGCTAGCAGCCCGTCAGCAGGAGTTGCAGTCATTAGGACAGCAAAAGCAGATGGAGATGGCTGAAGAGGAGCGTGTTCTGTTCAACAAAGTAATGGATGCACTCAATACTTATCTAAAGAAATACAACGAAGAGAAGAAATTCTCCGTAATTATTAACTCTTCTGGAACTATGAATACAGTTCTGCAGGCAGACTCCTCACTTAATGTGACCAGCGAGGTTGTAACCGGTCTTAACGAAGAGTATGTTAAAATTAAATCAAAGAGCAAATAAGACCTCCTTGTGAAAATTGCAATCTTATCCTGTTTTTACCCATATAGAGGTGGGATTGCTCAGTTTAATGCAAATATCTTTAAAGAGTTATCTCTTTGCCACGAGGTAAAAGCATTCAATTTCAGCAGACAATATCCATCCATCCTCTTCCCCGGAAAGACACAGTTTGTGGAAGAGGAGGATACTGCTGCAAGAGTTCCAAGTGTCAAAGTCCTTGACACGGCAAACCCTCTTTCATATATAAAAACTGCAAAAATTATAGCAAACTGGGAACCAGATTTGCTTGTAATGAGATACTGGATGTCTTGGTTTGCCCCATCCCTGGGATATGTAGCCAGACAAATGCCTGAGAAAACAAAGGTTATATCTGTACTGGACAATGTAACCCCACATGAACAGCGTTTCTTTGACAAACCTTTCACAAAATATTTTCTCGGCTCTTCAGATGCTTTTATAGTTTTGTCCGATGCGGTGGGCGAAGATCTGCTTGAACTCAAACCTAATGCTAAATTCATTAGCACACCCCATCCTCTTTATAACCATTTTGGAGAAAAAAGGGATAGAGACTATGCTTGCAAAATGCTGGGATTATCAATTGACAAAAAAACAATCCTATTTTTTGGTCTTATAAGAGATTATAAAGGACTTGACATTCTTCTTGAGGCATTCTCTTTATTGGATGATTCGTACGAACTTGTTGTCGCCGGAGAACCTTACGGCAGTTTTGATAAATACTCTAAACTGATAGAATCCTCTCCCAACAAAGAGCGAATTAAACTATTTACAAGTTATATTGCTGACAATGAAGTGCCGTTATTTTTCTCCGCTGCACATGTTTGTGTTCTTCCATACAGAAGCGCAACTCAAAGTGGAATAAGTGCAATATCTTACCACTTTGGACTTCCAATGATTACAACAAACGTTGGTGGGTTAAAGGAGGCTATTGAAATTCCGGGCACGGGAGTTGTGGTGGAGAGTGCACACCCGGCTTTGATTTCTGAGGCAATTATGGAGTATTTCAAGTCGGGAAAAAGAGAACTTTACATTAGAAACATAGAAAAAGAGAGACAAAATCTCTCATGGAAAAATTTTACTGATAAACTGATTAATTTGTACAACCATTTATGAAGGCAATAACCAGAACAGAGTTTGATTTTAAAAACCAATCCGGAAAATACACAGGAAAAGTAAGGGATGTTTACAGCATAGGTGATGATTATCTAGTCATGATTGCAACAGATAGAATATCTGCTTTTGATGTAGTTCTGCCTGAGGGCATTCCATTCAAAGGACAGGTTTTAAACCAGATTGCAGCCAAGTTTCTTGACTCTACATCTGACATAGTTCCCAACTGGAAGATTGCCTCACCGGATCCAATGGTTACAATAGGACATAAATGCGTAGGATACCCTGTTGAGATGATTGTGAGAGGTTATCTGACCGGAAGCTCCTGGAGGGCATATAAGGCAGGTGCCAGACAAATTTGCGGAGTACCCATTCCTGACGGGATGAAAGAGCATCAGGCTTTTGATAAGCCAATTGTCACTCCCACAACTAAGGCAGAACTTGGTGCCCATGATGAGGACATTTCAAGGGAGGAGATAATTTCAAAGGGACTTGTTACAGAGGCAGAGTACAATAAACTTGAAGAGTATTCTCTTGCACTTTTTCAAAGGGGAAGTGAGATAGCAGCAGAGAGAGGCCTTATACTTGTGGATACAAAGTATGAATTTGGAAAAAAGGGAGATACTATCTATCTTATTGATGAAATTCACACTCCTGACTCATCAAGATATTTTTATAAAGAGAGTTATGATGAGCTTTTCTCAAAGGGAGAGCAGCAGAGACAGCTTTCTAAAGAGTTTGTAAGAGAGTGGCTTATGGATAATGGTTTTTCAGGAAAAGAGGGTCAAAAAGTTCCTGAGATGACAGATGAAATAGTTACCTCAATTTCTGAAAGATATATTGAGCTTTATGAGCATATAACTGGAACTAAGTTTAATAAGGCCCACTATTCAGAAGATATATACGAAAGAATTGAAACAAATATTAACAATATGCTCGCAAGATTATGAACAGAATCCACATTATATTGCTTTTGACGATGCTTGCGGCAGGTAGTTGTGCAACTGCACAGTATACACCTGTAAAAGTGATTGTTTCAAATGAAATTGTTAGGAACGAGTATGGTGAATTCCTTGTTCACAAAGTTCAGCCAAGGGAGACTCTTTTTTCCATTTCAAAAGCATATAGTGTTAATGTTAATAGTATTAAAAAAGATAACCCCGCTGTAGCGAACGGACTTAAAACCGGAGATATACTTCTTATAAGAACAGGTGAAGCGGGAAGTGTTGATGAGGATCCTGTTTATGATGAGCCTAAGGAGAAGAAAAAGGATAAGGAGGAGGCGTCGGTTTACATCCCATTAAGACCTTCCGCAGACCACGTTCATAATATATCTTTAATTATTCCGGCTGATTCAAAAAACTTTTCTTCCGCCTCAGCCGGGAATAATTTTCTGGATTTCTATCATGGCTTTCTTCTTGCAGTTAACGACGCCAAGGAGGCAGGTATATCCATGAATATTGAGGTTATCGACAATAAAGAATATCAAGGCACTTCTCAGATTATTTACTCAGGAAGGCTGGATAAAAGCGATATTATCATAGGACCTGTTTTTGCGTCTGAAATTGAAGGTATTTTGCCATACGCAAATGAGAGAGAGATTCCTGTTATATCACCCATGGACCCGTCGGCAAATAAATTCATTGAAGGCAACCATAATTTTCTGCAGATTTCTGTGGATGATACAAATCAGCAAAAATCTCTTTTAAGAAGCATACCTGCTGATGCACATGTTGCTGTTTTCTTTGAAAAAGGCGGCAGAGACGAGAAGATGCTTGAAGTAACAAGAAACTTTCTTGTAGAGTCTGGAATTGAATACAAATCTCTCTCTTATGGACTGCTGGAAGGAAGGTCTGTAAGAGACTTATTGCAAAAACAACTGGAAGCCGGCAGGGAAAATCATGTTGTGGTTGTTTCCAGCTCAGAGGCCTTTGTATCTGATGTACTTAGAAACCTTAATCTTATATCTTCACGGAATGGTTATATTGTTACTCTGTATGGCCTTCCCAGATGGAGAAATTTTGAGAGTGTTGACGTAAATTACTACCATTCAATGAATTTGCATCTTGCCATGCAGTACTATGTTGATTATTCACGTGAAGATGTAAAAAGATTTCTGGCAAGATACAGAGCCCTTTTTGGAAGCGAACCCACACCATACTCTTTTCAGGCGTACGACATAGGAAAATATTTCTCTGACAGACTCTCCAGATATGGCAGACAATTCATTGATAATATCGAAGATTATTATCCTGAAAGATTACTGCAATCAGACTTTAGATTTGTAAGAAAATCAAACGGGGATGGTCTGTCAAACTGCGGTACAAGGATAGTGGTTTACAGACCTGATTATTCAGTTGAGCTCCTTACACCTTTCAGATAACCATCTCTGCTCCTCTTTTTCAAGATACGGGAAGAGTTTTTTCTCTACCTCTTTATTGTAACTGTTAAGCCATTCAAGCTCAGCGGCACATAATAGATCTTTTACAACAGGTCTTGTATCAATCGGAACATATGTAAGGGTCTCAAATTCATAAAAATGACCCCACTTTGTCTCAATCCAAGGTTTACATAATAAGACATTTTCAATTCTTATTCCATATTCTCCCTCGTGATACACAGCCGGCTCATTTGAGATAACCATTCCGGGTTCAATTGTTACCGGATTCTCCTCCGTCCTGATACTTTGAGGTCCTTCATGGACACATAGATAGTGCCCAATTCCGTGGCCGGTACCATGCATGTATACTTTCCCAGAAGAGGATATCGGCCCCCTTGCAAGCATATCAAGTTGAGAGCCTCTGGTTCCTTTAAGAAATTTTGCAGTTGAGAGCGAAATCATTCCCTTAAGGATGAGGGTATAGTCTCTTCTTTGCTCATCTGTCACAACTCCTGCACAAATAGTTCTTGTTGTATCAGTTGTACCACAGACGTACTGTCCTCCTGTATCCATTAGCAAAAAACCTCTCTTTTCAACCACTACATCATCTCCAGATGGAGAGTAATGAGGCAGTGCGGCATTTGCTCCTGTTGCAATAATGGGAGAGAAGCTTTCACCTTTGTAAAATTGATTAACGGCTCTGTTTGAAGAGAACAATCTTGCAATTTCATTCTCTGTAATCAGTTCATCCGATTCTAGCTTCCTGTCAATTTCAGATAATGTTTTAACCCAGGCAACACCATCAAACAACATAGCTTGTCTGAAGCCCTCCTGCTCTGTTTCATTTTTTAAAGATTTTAAAGCAGAGATGGCTCCCCCTCTGA
>CAZPRX010000002.1:0-21775 GCA_964588835.1 uncultured Muribaculaceae bacterium | reverse complement strand
AGGTTTGTTGAAGAAAATATTACCACTCCGGCAAGGCTGATTATGAAGAATTGTATGCCCAGGCTTAAAAGATCTTTTGCATAACTGAATTTTACAAATTTGAAGGATGGTGCAAAATCCTTGTATTGGTGTCTGAAAAAGTAAACACTTGTAATAATTAAAACTACAACAGGTACAACACTAATTACTGTTCCCAGCCAGAATAGTGATCCCGTTGTCGTTTTTGTAAGTATATATATAATAATAAGTGTTATAAGGTTCCAAACGAGATTAAGTGCATTATTTAAAGATGGTTTCTGATCCGCAAACAAAATCGTTATAAAAATTTGTAGAACAAACTTTAGGCAGAAAAATACAAAAACGACAAGCATTAGGGCCCTTAATTCTTCTCCCATTGATAAAGGTGCATTAAAAACGCTTGTCCACTCAATGAATGGATTTGCAACAATGAATATTATCATTATAGGGAAAATTATAAGTGATAATATAGCATATGTGGTACTGACATATATTTTCGCCAGCTTCATATCCTTTTGCGCAAAAGCTTCTGTAAGTTTATTTCTCAAGCCGTTACCAAGTCCTATGTCAAAGAAATTAAACCAGACAATCAGAGAGCTAAGGGTTATCCAGATGCCGTAATTTGTAGAATTTACATAATTGATTGTAAGAGGGACGAACAGAAAACTGATAATCATGCTTACTCCTTTTAATAAAAAAGTAGCAAAAATATTCTTCTTGACATTAATACTTCTCTCATGTCCCTTAGTAAAAAAATCCACTATGATAACCGGTGTGAATTTTTTAATGAGTTCAATGATAGGATTGTTGACTGGCATAAGTTAATTTATTGTCTGACGAACCATACAAAGATAAAAATATAGTGCATTTGTTGATTATTACCTACATAAATATTTAACATAAAATCAATTATATTTGTATAACAGTAAAGACTCAGGAAATGGTATATTCTATTTTAACTGACAGAGTCGGGAACATGCTCTTTCAGGTAGCAGCAGGGGCTTCGCTTGCACATCGGAATAACTCGGATTTTATAGCTTGTGTGTCTGAAACATCGGTGCCAGATGGGACAAGGTTAATAGAATATATTGAACCTTTTAGAAAGAATATATTCAGAAATGTAAAAATTATTGAAGGGATTCCAGAAGAATCAGTTGAGTTTTGCCAAAAGGGATTTGAGTATTCACCAATCCCATACAAAGAGAATATTATCCTGAAAGGGTATTTTCAAAGTGAAAAATTCTTTGATAAAAGTTACGTTAAGGATCTTTTTAAAGTCGATAATATTACCAGAACATATGTTGAGAGTAAGTACGGACATCTGTTAAGTCAGGATACAATATCAATACATGTAAGAAGAGGAGATTACGTCAACAGACCATTAAGACAACCTGTCTGTGAGATGCCATATTTTAGACGGGCAATTAACTTTTTTGGGAAAAATAAACGTTTTTTAGTCGTAAGTGATGATATTGAGTGGTGTAAAAGAAAGTTTAAAGGGGAGAATTTTTACTTCACTCAGGACGAATCGCCAATTGTAGATTTATATATTCAGTCTCTCTGTGCTCACAATATTATAAGTAATTCATCATTCAGCTGGTGGGGCGCCTGGTTAAATAATAATGAGAGTAAGATAGTTATTGCTCCCAAAAAATGGTTTGGAGTTCAAATGAAGAACTATAATCTAAATGACCTTATTCCCGATGAATGGGTTAGAATAAATAATCCCAGAACACTCTCTCTCCTGCTTAAGATTTTCTATTACTGGTTTATTGATGTCTTCAAAAGGATTAAAAGAAGAGTCATGGGTATTTTCTAGTATCTTTATCTTAATATAAAATACATTCGGAAGTTATGAAGTGGTACGATAAATATCTGTTAATATTTGAGAAGCCATTCGACTCCATACCTCAAAAGACTATTACAGAAATAAAGGATAATCTTAAGTCAATAAACAGTGATACACCTGTAGCCTCAGTTGTTGTGATTGCATATAATGAAGAAAAAAGGCTTCCCGCTTGTTTGTGGTCGTTGAGCAATAGTAAGTGTAAGTATCCTGTTGAGATAATCGGTGTAGATAATAACTCGTCTGACAGTACTGCAGAAGTTTACAGTACTCTTGGGGTGAAGTTTTTTAAGGAAGAGAGAAAAGGGCCCGGGTATGCAAGAAACAGAGGTCTTGCTGAGGCCAAGGGGAAGATATTAATATGCATTGACTCAGATACAATTTATCCTGAGAGGTACATTGAGATTATGATTGATTCGTTCAATAAACCGGGAGTTGTTGCTGTCTCTTCTTTGTATAGCTTTATTCCTAACGAGCAATTTCCCGTTTATAAGTTGTTCTTTTATGAGTTATTAAGAGACATTCACATTTTTCTGTTATCCTTTAAAAGTCCTGAAAGGTGCATAAGAGGTTCAGTTTTCGCCCATAATACAGCATTGGGCAGGAAAATAGGTTATAGGGTTAATATTAAGAGAGGAGAAGACGGCTCTCTTGCATACGCACTTAAAGACTTTGGTAAGATAAGATTCATAAGGAACAGAAAGGCAAGACCAGTAACTTCAACATCGGCATTTAAAGCCGATGGTAACCTGCTTACTGCATTTAAAACAAGATTTTTTTCTGCTCTGAGCGGATTTAGAAAATACTTTGTTAAGGCAAAGGGAGAATTAAAAGATCAGGACTCAAATATAATTAAGGACTAATGAAAGCACTCTTCCTCCATTTCCACGATTTTTATCCGCATAGTGGCATAAGTAAGAAGATTCAATATCAAGTCTCAGCATTGAAAGAGTGTGGCCTTGATGTTTTTTTATGCCACATGACTATTGACGAAAACGGAGTCCAGAGAAGAGTCTGCAACGATAGTGTAATTGAGGACTATGGAAATGGTGTTTTTGCAAAATTGCTTAAATGGGTACGATTTAAATCTCTGACAAAATTTATCTTAGAAAATCAAATTGAGTTTGTTTACATACGTAGTTTTTACAACACAAATCCGCCACTTTTAAAGATGCTTAGAACTCTAAAAAAAGAGGGTGTTAAGGTTGTAATGGAGCTGCCCACGTATCCGTATGACGTTGAGGTTAAGAGCCCTACGCTATCACTCTCAAACAGAATGATTTTCTTTGTAAACAAACTATACAGAGATAGACTTAAAAGTTGTTTGACAAAAATTGTGACCTTCTCTGATTATAAAGAGATACACGGAGTTGAAACAATTAATATATCAAACGGGATAGACTTTGAAAGAATTAGACTAAAGACAAGCAAATCCGAACAGCCAGATAAATTAAAATTACTTGGAGTGGCCGAGATTCATTACTGGCATGGTTATGACAGGCTTATCAGGGGGATGGCAGAGTACTATAAAAATCCGTATAATACAATTGAGGTAAGTTTTGATATTGTGGGCGGAGGTGTTCCTTCTGAAGTTTCTATGTTACAAAACCTAACTAAAGAACTTAATTTAGATAAGTATATATCATTCTATGGTGAAAGTTCCGGTGATGAACTTGATGATTTTTTTGAAAAAGCTGATTTTGGAATTGCCAGCCTGGGCCGCCACCGTTCCGGAATTACAAAGATTAAAACACTTAAGACAAGAGAATACGCTGCCAGGGGAATTCCTTTTATCTATTCAGAAATCGATGAGGATTTTGACAACATGCCTTATATAATAAAAGCACCTGCTGATGAGTCTCCAATTGATATTGTAAGGATTGTTGGTTTTTATAAGACTCTGAAGTTAAACCCCGTTGAAATTAGATCTACCATTGAAGGGAGTCTCTCATGGAAGGTTCAGATGCAAAAAGTAATTGACGAGACATTTAAAAGATGATGAAAACATTTTTTTGGATATCGCTATTTGTAGTGTTTTATACATATGTTGGTTATGGAATATTACTCTATCTGCTTGTTAAGATAAAAGAGTTTTTGTCTAAGCCGGCTATCCCCCAAATATCGACCACCGATTTTCCTGATGTCTCTCTTTTAATTGCAGCATATAATGAAGAGAAGATTGTAGATGAGAAGATGTCTAATTGTTTTGAACTTGGGTATCCTAAGGACAAGCTTAAAATAGTTTGGATTACCGATGGGTCAACAGATAAGACTAATGAAAAGTTGTCACTCTATTCAAATGTGGAGGTGCTGTTTGAAGCAAGGAGAGGTGGAAAAACAGCTGCTTTAAACAGGGCTATGAATTTCATCAACACTGACATAGTGATTTTTACCGACGCAAACACAATGTTAAATAAGGATGCCATCACAGAAATTGTCAAAGCTTTCTTAGACCCACGGGTTGGATGTGTGGCTGGTGAAAAAAGGGTTGAGTTTGCCGGCTCAGGGAGTACTTCTTCACAAGGAGAGGGTGCTTACTGGAAATATGAATCGGCACTTAAAGACCTGGATTCAAGGCTTAACACAGCAGTAGGAGCAGCAGGAGAGCTTTTTGCAGTCAGAAAGAACTTATTTGAATATGTGGAGGAGGACACTCTGCTGGATGACTTCATTATTTCTATGAGAATAGCAAAAAAAGGTTATAAAATCAGATATTGTAAAAATGCATATGCGGTAGAGGGTGGGTCTCTGAATATGACAGAGGAGAAGAAAAGAAAGGTAAGGATAGCAGCCGGAGGAATTCAGTCTGTAATAAGGTTATCTTCATTGCTGAATGCTTTCAAATACCCACTTCTCTCGTTTCAGTATATTTCTCACCGAGTATTAAGATGGACAATAACTCCTTTGCTACTTTTATTACTCTTGCCCATAAATATTATTCTGGTGATAAATGATGAACACATAATCTATCCAATCTTACTATTACTACAACTTCTCTTTTACATAGCAGCATACATTGGAAAAATATTTGAAACAAGGAATATTAAGTTAAGTGTGTTTATAATTCCTTACTATTTTATGTTTATGAATTTTAATGTTTTTGCCGGGCTACGTTATCTCTTAAAGAAAAGAAGAGGAGATGGAACCTGGGAAAAGGCGAAAAGAGCTGATTAATTTATTTTTGATATTATATAAAATACTATGAAGGGGAAAATTATTGATTGGTTAAAAAATAATCCAAAAGCTAAAAAGCTTGTTCTGGATTTTTTAATTCATCCCGTGAAGACAAGACCAAGGTGGTACCTCCGTCTTTTTATCCCCTTTTACATACACAAAGGGAAACGTTCGGTAGTATATAACAGTGTAAGAAAAGATATTGCTCCTTTTAACAAATTTTCTATTGGCGACTACTCTGTTGTTGAAGACTTTTCACTCGTAAACAATCTTGTAGGAGACATAATAATAGGAAATTACTCCAGAGTGGGCCTCAATAACGTTGTGATAGGGCCTGTGATAATTGGAAACAATGTGAATCTTGCTCAGAATATCACTGTTTCAGGTCTTGACCACAACTACAAGGACACTTCAAAAAGAATAGATGAACAGGGAGTTAGTACATCACTAATCACTATTGATGACAACGTCTGGATAGGGGCAAATTGTGTTGTTACAAAGGGTGTCAATATTGGGAAGCATTCTATTATAGCTGCAGGAAGCGTTGTAAGCAAAGACATTCCTCCTTACAGCGTTGCGGCAGGTAATCCGGCCAGAGTAATAAAATCATATAACAGCAACACGGGAAACTGGGAGAAAGTTGTATAGTATAAATTGAAACAATAATGACGAATCCCAAAGTAAGCGTAATAATTCCAGTCTATAATACTGCCAAATATCTGGAAAGCTCTGTCTCTTCTATTCAAGAACAGACTTTAAGGGATATTGAAATTCTTATAATTGATGATGGTTCAACAGACAACAGTCCGGCAATATTAAAAAAGCTTTCAGAAGAAGACGCAAGAATTCGTTTATTTACTCAGTCAAATCAAGGACAATCTGCAGCAAGAAACCTGGGACTTGATAATGCACAAGGCGACTATGTCTATTTTATGGACAGCGATGACATACTTGAATTAAATGCACTATCATCATGTTATGAAAAATGCGACTCACAGAATCTGGACATTGTAATTTTTGATGCCGATGTTTTTTACGAAAGTGAGAAAAATGAAAAGGCGGGTTTTAATTACATTAGATCAGGAAAGATTGAAGATAAACTTTACGATGGTATTGAACTTATGGAAGTATTGCTTAAACAGAATCTGTTTAAAGCTGTTCCATGGTTGTTCTTTGTAAAAAGAGAGTTGATTGAAAATATCAAACTGCGTTTTTTCCCGGGTATTATTCATGAAGACGAACTGTTTACACCCATTCTTTATTTGGCTGCAGAGAGGATGGGTTATATTCCCAGTCTCTTTTTTCACAGAAGAATTAGAGAAAACTCTACAATGACAAACAAGTTCTCAGAACGAAATCTGACGGGCTACTTTGCAGTAATTGAAAACTTGAAAATATATAGTCTTAGTTGCGAAAACAGGACAAAAAAAATTGTAGAAAAATTGATCAGGAATATTGTAATTTCAATATCCGATCAATCAGGAGCAATGCCGGTGTCACAAAGGTATTCAATAATACAATTCTTTTTTGCGCATAATTTGCTGAAATATTTGAGATTCAAAAGTACTGTCATTATGGTGTCTCCTTTTGGCAACAGCATTAAGGAAAAAGTACTTAAACCCATTTATAAAAGCATTAGAAAACATTTATAGTTATCTTTATTTAAATAATAAATATATGTCACAGAAAATCGCCCTTATTACCGGAGTAACCGGGCAAGATGGTGCCTATTTATCCGAGTACCTTCTTAAGAAAGACTACATTGTACACGGTATTAAAAGGCGCTCTTCCTTATTTAATACAGATAGGATTGACCATCTTTATCAAGATCCTCATATTGAGAACAGAAACTTCACTCTTCACTATGGAGATTTGACTGATTCTATGAATCTGACTAGTATTATACAAAAAGTGCAGCCTGATGAAATTTATAATCTGGCAGCAATGAGTCATGTTAAGGTAAGCTTTGATACTCCTGAATACACGGCAAATGCAGATGGAGTAGGAACTCTCAGATTGCTTGAGGCTGTCAGATTACTTGGACTAAAGGATAAAACACGCATTTATCAGGCATCAACTTCTGAATTATACGGTATGGCTCAAGAGGTTCCACAAAGAGAGACGACTCCTTTTTATCCACGCTCACCATATGCTGTTGCAAAGTTATATGCATACTGGATTACAGTGAATTACAGAGAAGCTTATGGATTACATGCAAGTAACGGTATATTATTTAACCACGAATCGCCTGTAAGAGGTGAGACCTTTGTTACCAGGAAAATTACCCGGGCTCTTAGCAGAATTGCATTAGGAATACAGGATTCTGTTTTTCTTGGGAATTTATCAAGCAGAAGAGACTGGGGTCATGCTAAGGACTATGTAAGGGCTATGTATTTAATGCTCCAGCAAGATCAGCCGGACGACTATGTTATCGCAACGGGAGTTACAACAACTATTAGAGACTTTGTGAAATTGGCAGGTCTGGAAATCGGTCTTGAGATTACTTTTAAGGGTGAAGGAGCCGACGAAAAGGGGTATATATCGGCAATAGACGAAAAATTGTTTTCACAGAAAGTAGGAGCTAAGTATATTGAAAAAATTAATAGTTTAATAAAGAGCCTTGTTCCTGTAGTTCAGGTTGATTCGCAATATTTTAGACCTACTGAAGTTGATATCTTAATGGGAGATGCTACAAAAGCTAAAACCAAACTTGGGTGGGAGCCGCAATATGACCTTAAAGGGTTAATAGAAGACATGATGAATGCCGATGTTAAGCTTATGCAAAAAGAGGCATGGCTTAAGGAGGGAGGTTACAGAATCTGCAACTATTTTGAGTAATATGAAAAAGGATAGTAAAATATTTGTTGCTGGTCACAAAGGAATGGTTGGGTCTGCAATCTTGGAGAATCTTAAAAAGAGAGGCTATACAAACTTCGCCCTAAGAACATCTTCTGAACTTAATCTTACAAACCAGAAAGATGTCTTGGACTTTTTTGAAAAAGAGAAACCTGAATTTGTTTTTCTTGCAGCTGGTAAGGTGGGAGGAATTAAAGCCAATAACACGTATCGGGCGCAGTTTATTTATGAGAATTTAATGATAGAGAGCAATGTTATACATAGTTCTTGGATTTCAAACGTAAAAAAGCTTCTGTTTCTAGGTAGCTCTTGTATTTATCCACGTGACGCACCACAGCCAATATCGGAAGAGAGCCTCTTGACCTCTCCTCTTGAGTATACAAACGAACCCTATGCTATTGCAAAAATAGCCGGGATTAGGATGTGTGAGAGCTACAATCTCCAATATGGTGCGAACTACATATCAGTGATGCCAACGAACCTATATGGCCCTAATGACAACTTTAACTTTGAGACAGCACATGTTTTACCTGCTTTAATTAGAAAAATATATTTAGGCAAGTGTCTTGAGAACAATAACTGGAACGCTATCAGAGAAGACTTAAATAGAAGACCTGTTGAAGAATTTAATGGTGAATCTGCAGAGAAAGAGATTCTTGCAATTCTTAACAAATACGGTATAAGTGTTTCTGGAAAAAACAGTGTATCAGTTGAAATTTGGGGAAGTGGAGCCCCTTCAAGGGACTTTCTGTGGAGTGAGGAGTTAGCTGATGCATGCGTTTTCGTAATGGAGAACAT
Organism: uncultured Muribaculaceae bacterium; assembly: GCA_964588835.1. Lineage (GTDB taxonomy): Bacteria > Bacteroidota > Bacteroidia > Bacteroidales > UBA932 > Bact-08. The sequence continues at coordinate 13,083 of CAZPRX010000002.1, read as the reverse complement.
AGATGCGAACGATGTAATTCCTCCCTTTGGAGAAGTCAGAAACACACATTTGAATATTGGAACTGGCGTAGAAATATCAATTAAAGAGTTAGCTCTCTTAATTAAAACCAAAGTTGGCTTTAGTGGAAGTATTTATTTTAATGCATCAAAGCCTGACGGGACCTTGCGTAAAGCGCTAAACACTTCAAAGATTAACTCTTTAGGGTGGCATTATAAAATAGAAATAGAGGAGGGAATAGAGAAATTGATTAACTGGTATACAACCAGTTAATCAAATGAATAGATCTTAGTATTATCTCTATAACCTTCCAAGTCTTTGTACCAGTCCGGATATTCAGTTCCTCCTGAAAGAGCCCACTGATCAAATTTAAGATAAGCTGTGCTTACGACATTTCCTTCGTATGGATGCTCAAATAGTTCTGGAATCATAATACCCCACATCATACCATCTATAGATTTATATTTATCATAAGGATGAAGTTGTCTACCGGTTAGCATAGACATATCGGCCTTTGAAGTAGGTAAAAAAGTAGGAAGATGCACCTCTAATCCCCTTGATACTTGTCCGATTTCATTTCTAATGATAAAAAAATTCAGAGCGGTATTTACACTTAAGTCAGAAGACTCAACCGGATTTACGAAACTTATTGTTATTGCTCTAGGTTGTATAATTGTGTGCTTTCCGCTAACAGTATTTACGAAGGCACCAGCCTGGTCAGGAACAATTGATTGAAGCCTGTTGAACAAAGGAATAACAGCAAGAGTAACGCCGGATTCTGTCCCGTTAGGGCTCTTTAGAAACGGTGCGGTTCCATCTGTTACATCTCCGGTGACTGAAGCTATGTTTGATGCATTGATTTTGTCAAGCTGGATTGCTGCAGCAAGATCCTTGCTACTTCCAGAGGCCTTGATGACATAATCAAATTTCATCTTGGTAAACTTATTTGAAGAGTTGCTATAGTAAGTAATCTTGAATCCAAGAACCAGGTCATTCATGTCATAATCCCCCTTCCATGGCCAGAGATCTTCAAAAGCATAGGATGCCCAGCCGGTCTCTGAAGGGAAGTATGACACGAAAGCTACACTTGCATCATTATCATCGTAGTCTTCGCCCTCCTGAACACCATCCCCGTCTGCATCAACTATTACAGGTGGAGGAGCGACTATTTGTCCTGCTCCCTCGTTACAAGTAGTTGCAACAATATTCTTTGTTTGTGTTTTACTCAGAATCGATAGCCCGTCAGTAAACAAATTGCTGTAATTAGCTCTTCCGTTCGTTCCGGACCCCTCAACAAGATTAGAATAAACAACTTCGATCCGTCCGCTAATCTGAGATCCTGCGTAAGCGAACGAAGGCATAGTGCCTGTAACTTTAAACACGGAGTAATCCGCAGAAGTTGAGTTCAAAGTCATCCCCCAGATATTTGTAAAATTGTTTGTAAGGAACATGCTTCCAGCAAACATGTTTATTGTAGTGAGATTAATTTTAAATGTCTGACTCTCCCAGAGAGAGCCTCCGTAAAGATTAATTATTCCACCCTGAAGGTCTGAAAGATATGTTGTTATATTACAGAAATTATTTACAGTTGCTCCGCTTGTTGTTGCGAAACTTACAGTTGAAACAATCTCATGATAGTTGGTCATTACTGTGCCATTTGACTGGTAATAAGTACCTGTCATAATATTTCCGCCAACGTCATTCAGCGCAGTACCATTCATAGTAATATCAAACTTCTTTACGTTTATAGAACCACTGTTGAATAACTGAGAACTGTTTGTAATAAACAAACCTTTTCCGTTTCTTGTAATACTCAGGTTGCTTTCGTTATAAAGCTTACTGTTATTATTTATATCAAGGTTATCGTTGACAGTAAATGTCCCTTTGTTAACAGTTATTGTGCCTGAAGACATATTGATAGTCTTGGAAGAATAAAATGTACCACCTGCATATACATATATTACAGGAGGAATGCCGGAATCAAGAGTACCAGTGCCAACCCCGGCAACATTAACTGTACCCCCGGGAAGTACCACAATGCTTACTTTGTTTAAGTTCGCCTTGCTATTAACGGTATATCTCCCTTTTACATATAATATCGCGTGAGCTAAGTTGTTCCCCATGCTTATAGAAGCTGTTCTGTTTACTCCCTCAGGTATATAGTATGATTTGTATGTATTACCATGTATTGAGCTTTCACCTGTATTAAAGCCAACAATTGATACAGAGTTATTATTGCTGATTACTACATCATAATTAGTGGGTGCTGGAACTGTAGGTGATGAGAAAGATGCGTTTACAGCAACATTACTGGAGCTTTTTGATATTGCAGAGCTGGTTAATGTCAGGTTTGGTCCTGTAATTTCTATGCTCTTAGTTGTTCTGTTACCATTAGGAAGAATCTCCTGCACATAAAGTGTCTGAAGTGCAGTAGGCAAGGTAAGTTTCATGCTAAAAGGACTTCCCGGTTTTGCCGCACCTGTGGCCATAAGAGAGCCATCCTTCAAGAATGAAGAGGAATACACTTTGATAATTCTCAAATACGAATCAGATATTCCGCTAACACTTCCAACCTGAACATTCAGATTAACCTCCTGTACAGTTTTCCAGTCAAAGTCAACAGGTATTTGAGTTGTTGGGTCGATTGGTTCAGGAGTCGGGAATTTTACGCAACTTGCCGTGGATAAAATGACCAATCCTAATATTATAAACAAAAGCTTTTTCATCTTTCTGTTATTAACTTACAAATATAATAGGTTTTTCAATATAACAAATAAAATGTAATATTGTTTGCAGAATATATGCACAAAATGTAAGAAAACCAATGTTATGTAAAGTTATTTTACGGTTGTAAAATATTATTTGACACTTAATGGTTGAGTAAGGGTAAATTTGTTTTCAGAGGTTCCACCAGCATCTGAAAATCTCTTCACCTCGTTCTGTAATAACAGATTCAGGATGAAACTGCATTCCGTAAATGTTAAAAATTCTGTGGTATAGAGTCATAACGATTCCACCCTCATTTTTGCTGCCTACTATCAAATCGTTATCAATTGTTGCCTCGTCAACTGCCCATGAGTGATATAACCCTATGCTGGTAAGACTTATAGAGCTGTTCGTTTTTTTTAACTTGCTTAAAACAGGGTCATCAGAGTTTATAATAAGTTCACTTTTATGCCCATGCAGAGGTGTGGGTAAATTAATCAGTTTTCCCCCAAAACACTCTGCAATCGCCTGATGTCCGAGACAGATTCCAAGAATACTATGACTCTCTTTACAAAGTCCTATTAGTTTAAGCACATCTCCGGATTCAGACGGGATACCCGGCCCGGGTGAGATTATGATGTGAGTATAGTCATTTAGAGAAGAGAAGTCGATTTTGTCATTTTTTACAATATCAATAGTTGTGTTGCACACCCTTTTTACCAGATGCAGCACATTATACGTAAAAGAGTCGTAATTGTCTACGAGCAGGATTCTCTTCATTATGCAAAAGTATATATTTTACTAAATTTGTCTTATATGCAAGATATCTTTTATAATCCACATGTAGTAGCAGAAAAGATGGACCGATACTCGTCCAAAGGGATACCATTCCTTTTCGCTATGAACTATGAGCTGGACGAAGCACTCTTTATACCTTACCCGGCAGAGCAGGACAGGGTCCTGTATCACTTTCCAAATGGGACAAACTCAGCAAGAGACTTGATACCCACTACAATGGAGGAGCATATGAAGGTTCTGAAGGTGGAGACAGAAGAGGAGTATGCAAGAAAATTTAATATTATTATAAAGGGGTTAAAGAGGGGTGACTCATATCTTGCAAATCTTACCTGTAAAAGTGAAGTCTCAACAGATTTAGACGCCTCCACTCTTTACCGCTCAACACATTCACCATTTGGGCTCTACGTCCCGGAAAAATTTCTCTCGTTCTCACCTGAGCGTTTTGTGAGAATTGAAAATGGTATAATATCATCACTTCCGATGAAGGGAACAATTGATGCCTCTTTACAGGACGCTGAGAAGCGTATTCTAAACGACTACAAAGAGAGTTGTGAACACGCAACAATAACTGATCTTATCAGGAACGATCTTGGAATAGTTTCTGAAGATGTCTGGGTAGAGAGATACAGGTTTATTGACAGAATATGTACAGACAGAGGTGAGATTTTACAGGTAAGTTCAGATATAAGGGGACGTTTGAAAAGTGAATATGCAAACTCTCCCGGCAGGCTAATTCTGTCACTGCTTCCTGCGGGTTCAATTTCAGGGGCTCCAAAGGGTTCAACAGTAAGTTTGATATCTGAGGCAGAAGGTCAGCCCAGAGGCTTTTATACAGGCGTTGCAGGCCTGTTTGACGGCAAAATTCTTGACTCTGCCGTTCTGATAAGGTACATCGGGTTCTGCCCATCTGGAATTATGTATTACAGAAGTGGCGGTGGAATAACAATAAACAGCAGGGTAGAGGAGGAGTATAATGAGATGGTTAAAAAAATCTATCTACCGCTTAACAAATGACAAGATTTATTGAGACTATAAGAGTAGTTGACGGTGTCGCTTGTCACCTGGAGTACCACTGTAAAAGGTTCTCAAGGACAAATTGGCACCATTACAAACACCAGGAAGAGGAAGACTTTGCCGGCTTTGTCTCAGAGATACTTTCTAAAGAGATGAGTATTATTTCAAAAGGAGTATTTAAGCTAAGAGTTATATACTCAGGTAAGATACTCTCATATACAGTTGAACCATATCGGTCAAAACTTATTAAGACCCTCAGACTGGTAGAAGACAATAGTATAAGCTACTCTTTCAAGTATGAAAACAGATGTGAGATAGAAAAAAACTTTGCGATGCGAGATGGTTGTGACGATATACTGATTGTAAAAGAGGGAGAGATTACAGACTCCTCTTATTGCAATGTTGTTTTTGAAAAGGGGGGTTCTCTTTACACACCAGTATCTTATCTTCTTCCGGGCACAGCTAGGGAGAGAATGATAAATGAAGGAGTATTAAAGGAGACAAAAATAAGACCTTGCGATATCAGCAGATATGACAAGGTCTATTTAATTAACTCTATGATTGGTCTCTATCCTGTAGAATCAATCCTCTAAAAAGTAAAATATTTCTTTCCTATATCTTATTGTGGGATCCGTCACAAAAAGGTTTGTTATCAGAGTGCTTACATCCGCACAGATAATGCTCGCCACTCTTTTCCGGCTTGAAGTTTACAGGGGTGAAGCCGCTGCCCTTATGAGATCCATCACAGAACGGCTGGTTCTTGCTCTCACCACAAGCACACCAGTGATAACTTTTGCCCTCTTCAAGCTCTACTTTGTAAGGGCCTTTTTTTGCAATTTTTGGATTCATAATTCTTTAAATTAAAGAGTTTTAAACAACTAATGTGTATGATTTTTTTCTGCCTCTACTGCTTCAGCCTTCGTATTGTGCACAGTTCCAAAAGGATGTTCTGCAGGTGAGTAAATTGAGTAAAGCAGAATGGGCACTTCTCCCGTATTTACAAGATTGTGCCACTTTCCTGCAGGTATCATAATTGAAAAATCATCCTCAACATTTGCCTGAAATGTTAGATTATCCTTTTCGTCACCCATGTACACAATGCCGGCACCTGACTCTATACGAAGGAATTGATCAAGTTCGTTATGCTGCTCAAGACCGATGTCCTCTCCGGGCATAATCCTCATTAATGTAAGCTGCATATTTTTACCAGTCCAGAGAGCCTGGCGAAATGCTTCGTTTTTTAAGGTGTATGCCTCAATATCAAAGACAAAAGGATCTGCACCATAATCACGAAACTCCACTATGGCTTCAGTCTCTGCAACAAGCGCCTCTGCGCTCTCTTTGTTTTGATTGTTGCAACCAACCAGCATTATGGTGGTTATGACAATAAGTGTTAGTGTAAATCTCTTCATAAACATATGGTTTTGGTTTTACTTCTAAATCCTGAATGAACTCTTAAGTCCCGTCCCTGTAAGAGAGACCACTGCAATCTCTCCCCTCTCCCTGATTTGGGGATATTTTAGAACTGCCGCCACTGCACTTGCAGATGTAGGTTCAATATATACGCCCTGTTTAGCAGATGCTCTCATTGCCTCAATTATCTCAGAATCATCAACCGTTACAAAGTCACCGCCTGTTGACTGAACCGCTTCAACTATCTGTTTAAGCCTCACAGGTCTGTGTATTGCAATCCCCTCAGCAATTGATGGATTTCCTGAAGATATGAGAGTCTCCTTACCTTCGATATAATCCTTAAGAGGAGAGCATTTATTACTCTGAACAGCCATCAACTTTGTCATTTTATCAATGATTCCCGCCTCCTTCATCTCCAGTAATCCTAAATATACACCAATTAATTGAGATCCGCTACCAACCGGGATGAAAATTGAATCCGGTGCTCTCCATCCAAGTTGCTCTACTATCTCATAAATTATTGTTTTAGTTCCGTGTATAAAGAAAGGATTCCATGCATGTGCCGCATAATACGACCCCTTTGCAGCTTCAAGAGCCGCATTTGCACAATCAATTCTGTTTCCCTCTATTAAGTATATTTCAGACCCGTAAGAGGCTGCTTGTATTGATTTTGCCGATGAGTTGCCTGCAGGCATGAAGATGTTTGCCTTAATCTCACCCCTGGCGCAATAAGCTGAAACAGAGCAGGCAGAGTTCCCTGATGAGTCCTCAACAATCTCGCTAATCCCAAGCTCTTTACATTTACTAATCATAAGAGAGGCACCTCTGTCCTTAAAAGAACCGGAAGGGAGCATAAAATCCATCTTGCCAAGGAATGCTGTACCGGCATATTCCATCTGAACCAGAGGAGTTGTCCCCTCTCCAAACGAAATAGCATTTCTCATATCGTTGAGGGGGAGTACGTCTCTGTATCGCCAGAAACTTCTATCATCTGAATTAAGTTTGTTTCTGTCAAGAACAGGATGGTAATCAAGATCAAGGTAGTTACCACACTCACAACGCCAGATTTCCTTTGAAACTGGATATTTTGCTCCGCACAGGGGGCATAAAAATGTGCAATCCATTATTTATGTTACTATTACAAGTTTAAGCTTTCACCTTCGCTATGAGCGACTACCGCTGCACCAGTACAATCTCCCCAAACATTTACTGCAGAGCGGATCATATCAAGAGGTTGTTGAACAACAAGCACCAGCCCTATCCCCTCAAGAGGAAGTCCTACGGCATTAAGAACCACAGCTAGCATAACCAGACCGGCAAGAGGTATTCCGGCTGCACCTACTGCTGCAAGAAGACTTGTGAGGACTATTATTATTTGTTGAGCAATTGTAAGATCAATTCCATATGCCTGAGCAACAAATATTGCAGTAACGCTCTCAAAAAGCGCTGTCCCGTTCATGTTGACTGTATTACCCAACGGAAGACAGAAACTCGCAATTTTTCTTGAAACGCCGGTTTTCAAGTGGATATCTTCCAAGTTGATTGGAAGCGAAGCTGCAGATGAAGCCGTTGCAAAAGAAGTAAGGAGGCCCGGGCTCATCTGTTTCATAAATTTGTATGGATTTTTCTTGGTAAGAGTCGCAAAAAGTCCCGGAAGTATCGCAATACCATGAAAAATACAACCTCCACCAATTATTGCAGCATAAATACCAAGACTGCCAAACAGGGTCGCAAGAGCTTCGGTATCACCAGCCTGTGCACCTACGACTCCAGCTACAACACCAAAAAGTCCAAATGGTGCAAACTTTATTACAAGGAATGTTAGTTTAATCATTACCTCATAAATTCCGTTAAAAAGATCTGTAAGTTGTATTCTGGTTTTATCCTTAGATACAGTAATGAAATAGCCAAACATTATTGCAAAGAAAATAACAGGTAGCATATTACCATCTGCCATAGCCTTCACAACATTCTCCGGCACAATCCCCAGCAGCTGGTCTACAAAGGAAATTTTTGTGCTGGAGATTTCTGTGACAGTTTCACTCAATTTAAGATCAACTCCTACTCCTGGTTTAAAGATATTTACAAGAAATAGTCCGAGGGTAGAGGCTATTGCAGTTGTTACAAGATAATAGAGAAATGTTTTTCCGGCGATTCTGCCAAGGTCTTTACTCTCGCCGATGCTGGAGACTCCCATTATCAACGCGCTGAATACAAGGGGTATTACTACCATTTTTAAGCCGCGAAGGAACAGATCCCCCAGCCATTTTACGTAGTCTACATACTCATGCGCAAAGATTCCAAAAATTGCACCAAGCGTTATTCCTATCAGAATTTGCCAGGGCAGGGCCAGTTTGAATGTTTTTTTCATTTAGGTTGCAAAGTTAAATCTCTTAAGTGGTTCATTATATAAGGCATGACGGCCCATCTCACCTCTCCGGTAAAATGGCCGCCGTATATTTCGTGAAACTCGTATGGTGCTTTTTTATCCTCAAGAATCTTTACAAGCTCATTATGAGCATCTTTGAATGTTTTGAACTCATCATGTGTTCCTATGGCCATAAAAATATATGGCAGCTCAGAGGGAGATAACTCCTTTACCATCTCCATCACATCATTCTCCGGATCATCGCCAAACTGAACCTTAACACTTCCCATAACAGGCTCAAGATATTTATCAGGGACAACATCTCTGAATGGTGCATTTACAGCCCCGCTAAGATCAGCAATAAAGCAAAACCGTTCAGGATTCCTTAAGCCGATGAGCATTGCTCCATATCCGCCCATTGAAGAGCCGCCAATTGCCTGAATATTATTAATTGTCCTGTATTTATTGTCGATATAATTAAAAAGCTCATTCTCAATAAAATCCCGCTGTCTTTCGCCCCCCTCTGCTTTACTGTTTATATACCACCCGTTTCCCATTGCGGGAGTAACAACAATAACCTGTTTGTCATCAAGCGATGAGAGGAGGTTCATATCGACATAAGCTGTGTTATCTCCATCCCAATAGTGAAGTAGATAGAACACGGCATGTGGAGCAGTGGCATCAAAATTTCTGGGGGTAATAACAGTAACAGGAATGCTTCTCCCTAACAATAAGGATTTTATGGTGTCTGTTACTACAGTTTGTGCTGTTAGAGACAAATTAAATGCCAGCAGCAAAACGGTAACTATTAACTGCTTCATATTAGATTCCCAGTTTTTTTCTTATTTGTTCCGGGATAGCATCTTTATGAACCACAATTGAAATGGTCTTTGCCTCAACGAATTTCTTCGAAAGGAAATTGTACCCTCCAAAAACATTGATTTCAGGTTTCCATGAGTTTTTTACCTTGTAGTAAACAGTGCCATTCTGGTCTGTCGCCTTGCCAATCAGGTGCATAAGGTGCACATCGGTAGTAACAAATCTTTCAAAACCCTCCTGGCGGCTAGACTGAGTAACGTCTGCCTCTTTATATATTTTTTTGAATGATAACTCTTTTCCCTCTTCACTCCTAAGCTCTTCATCAGTTGCATTTACTGCAACTCCCATCTTATCTGAATAGCTCTTTTCGCTCATGTCGCCATCCCAGCAAACAGTGTAGCCTTTTACAAGAGAGTTCTCAATAACCTCCATGAACTCATCAAGTGGCAGGTTATAAAATCTTCCACCATCCCAGTTATCCGGAATCTCAAGAACAAAATTAGAATACCATGGGTGGTGTGAAAAACTTGTAATCTCAACATAATTATCCATATCCACACCTAAACTTTTAAAAAAGCTTACCGGTGTGTACTCTTTTCCGTTGTAATTAAATTTCTGCGGAAGCTTGCCAAGATAAATATCAAGCATGCTCTCAACTAACCTGTAATATTCAGAACTTCTGTTTTTTAGCTTAAGCGGAACATCTGCAATTGCATTTACAAATCTGTTTAGTTCGTCATGGTTATGGTATGCCGAGTTGTAGTTTATACCAGTGTAAACGCTTTCAGGAACAATCCCGTGACTCTTAACAATATTAAACATCATGTGAGCAAGGCTGCCCTCACCAAGATTTCCGGCTCCTCTTCTTAGATAATTGTCCTCCAGTCTGTTGATATAGTTATATCTTACAGTATGCATCTCAGAGAGATCAAACTCTCCCTTTCCCATTCTGATTAGCTCAGATTCAAGGAAAGATGTAGTGGTAAATGACCAGCATGTTCCGGTAACTGCCTGGTTTTTTACAGGAGTAGCAGGAAGCAGGATAGTCTCATTGAACTCATATCCTCCGGTTTTACATACCTGTTTTTGTGCTGAAACGCTCCAGGTCAAATGGAGCATGAATGATATAAGAAGTAGATTTCTCATAGTTAGTAAGGGTTTCCTCAAAGTTAAGAATTTTTATAGAATCGATGAGTTTTTGTGCCCCTATATGATTTATATGATCCGGATCTTCAAAATAGCTATCGGTTTTGCTGAATATATCCCGGAAGTCATATACCTTAACCCCGTTTGCCCGGAGTATACTGTCGGCTCCGTATGTTTTATTTCCGATCATGCGGCTGTACTCCGGAGCCAAAGGAAACTTAACACCTATAAGTGTAATATTCTCTCTGTCACAAAGCTCAATAATGTTCATTAGTGACTCCTCAAGTTTTTCAGAACCATCCCCTTCAGGGAACTGTTCGGATAATCGCTCTTCAGATAGAGAGACTCTGTCCTCTTCGCTCAATCTCTCCCATGGCAAATCCTCCACCTCTTCCTCCTTATCTTCAAATCCGAGTAGTCTCTGCGATTGTTCATTGAAGAAGTGTGATATTATTGCTCTGATGTTTGGGTCAAATAAAACTATATAATGCTGAAGTTTATATTCAGCAAAGTCTGATAAATTATAATCTCCCTGTGTATACTCATATTTAATGGATTTATAACCATTGTTAGAAAAGTCCCTGTAAGGGCTAAGAGTATGATCATCTGCAGAGATGTAGATTGTATCTATCTCCTCATTTTCAACCAGGTAGTTTAGTTTTCTCTCGGTATCCAGATATGAGTCGCTGTAATATGAGAAATTAGTTACCCCGATGCTCTCTGTTTTGTCACCCAGATACCAGCCGTGAGAGTCTGCGAGCAGGTAAGAGCTAAATTCATCAGAGTGCTTGTAGTAGTCCGCAAAGAGGATGTATTTTACAAGAAATATTACCCCGTTGATGAGAAGCATCAGGAGTGCAAATTTAATTATGGATTTCTTAAACCTCTCCATCACTAAAATTGAAAATATATGAATTCAATATTACTTGCGAAATTGCCAAACAGGTAGATTGATAGTAAAATAACCATATACCAGGACCACCTGTACGTCCTGCTTCTCTTAATACCTATATCTCTGATTGCAAAATCGCTCTCTCTGCCTCTCCACTCAACAACAATAAATATCAGTAACAACAGAATAAGTGGAAGAGTTTTATCTGCCCCTTGAAATGCAGGAGCTGAAAAGAGTGATTTTGAAAATATTTTACCAACTATACTTAAAGCATCTCCTATACTTTCTGCTCTAAAGAATATCCAGGCCAGGACAGTTAGCAGAAAAGTGGACAGAATCATTCCAAACTCCCTGAAACTTGGGAATACACTCCCTTTTGCAACAATCTCCAGATTATTCCTGTTTTTACCGGATATCATCAAAGGGAGAAAATATATTGCATTCATAGCGCCCCACGCTACATAGGTCCAGTTTGCCCCATGCCAGAACCCGCTAAGCAGAAAAATTGCAAATGTATTTCTGATCTTCATCCAGACACCCCCCCTGCTGCCGCCTAGTGGTATGTATACATAGTCTCTGAACCAAGAGGAGAGGGAGATGTGCCACCTTCTCCAGAACTCGGCAATGTCCCTTGAGAAGTATGGGTATGAAAAATTCCTTAAAAGCTCTATGCCGAATAGTCTGGATACCCCAAGGGCTATGTCGGAATAACCTGAGAAGTCACCATATATCTGAAAGGTAAAGAATAGGGCTCCCAGCAGGAGAGTACTCCCGGAGTGGTCCTGATGGCTGTTGAAAATTATGTTCGCATACTCGGCACAATTATCAGCAATAACTATTTTCTTGAAAAGGCCCCAGAGGATTTGTCTTAAACCGTTTGCCGCATTGTAATAGTTAAATTCTCTTGCTTTTGCTATCTGAGGGAGAAGATGTGTTGCCCTCTCTATGGGACCGGCAACCAGCAGCGGAAAGTAGCTTACAAACAATGAGTAGTTAACAAAGTCCTTCTCGGGCTGTATCTTCCTGTTATAGATGTCGATAATGTATGAGAGTCCGTGGAAGGTATAGAATGAAATACCTACAGGAAGAATTATGTTAAGTGTGGATACTCCGGCATTAATGCCCAGCAAGCTCAGCGCTTCAGAGAATGATTCGGCAAAAAAGTTGAAATACTTGAAGAATCCAAGAAAACCAAGATTTAATAAAATACTAACCCAAAGCCAGGCTTTGCGTTGCTTCTCATTTATGGAATTAGTGATAATTGCCCCTGAAAAATATCCTAAAACAATTGATGTTATTAATAGAAGCAGGAATCTCCAGTCCCAGCTTGCATAAAAATAGAGACTAGCTGCAAGTAGGAGCATATTCTGAATCTTATGCCCCTTTTTAGCAAGAATCCAGTATAATATAAAGACTATCGGAAGAAATATTGCAAATGCAACCGAGTTAAATAACATGCGGCAAAAGTAAGAAAACTCTGATTTTTATTTGAAAGTATTGCACAATAAATAAATTTAGTTTTACTTTGCAAATAAAAGTACTTTTAAATGAAAGAGGAAAAGGACTATATAAAGGACATATCTGAGATTCGTTCAATGATGGAGCGCTCTTCAAGATTTCTGTCCCTCTCGGGCCTCTCAGGGGTGATGGCCGGAATTTATGCGCTGGCAGGTGCTCTGGTTGCATACCTGGTTTTTGGGTTTAATCCCGATTCTGTCACTTACAGCATGACCGGCACTGCCGGAACTCCTGCAAATATCTCAAGCGTTATTATTGTCGCTTTGATAATTTTAGCTTTAGCTTTAGGTACAGTAGTTTATCTATCAAGGAGAAATGCAGGGAAGAGGGGAGAGAAGATGTGGAGTGCAACAACTCGCCGTCTGCTTGCTAACATGATGGTTCCTCTCGCGGCAGGAGGTGTTCTGATTG
>CAZPRX010000001.1:4728-23332 GCA_964588835.1 uncultured Muribaculaceae bacterium | reverse complement strand
AAAAATATCCTAATCTCAAGCTGATTTTTACCGGTAGCGATCAGGGAAATAAAACCTATATCAAGGAAACAATTAATGAATTAAACCTGTCAAATAGTATTATAGATTTAGGATTTATTACCCTTTCAGAACTTAAATGGCTATACTTACATTCTAAAGGGCTTGTTATGCCTACTTTAATTGGCCCCACTAATATGCCTCCACTGGAAGCTTTAGCTCTTGGTTGTCCAGTTGCAATAACTGATCTACCCGGCCACAGAGAGCAACTTGGTGACAATGCTATATATTTTAACCCTTTGAACACAAAAGATATTGAGAGAGCCATTGAGTCTCTTGTAGATTATGATGCAGAAAGAAAACCGTTAAAAGTACCGACAGTTGATTCAAATATGGAGTTGCTGGACGGATATTTTGGTGAGCTCAGATCAATAAGGAATATGTGGAGATAGAGCATTGGCCTTATACAAAAAGTATCAGTTGTTGTCTGTATGAATAAACTTTTTGTTAACTCCTTTTAACCTAAAGAGGTTAAAAACCATAAGGAGAAAAATCAGTGGAACTTTTCTAATTGCTTTAAGGTTGTTTTTATGAGTAATAAAATCTGGTGCAGCAATTACAAATGTAAGCGACAATCCTATCAGTAAAAGCCACCATTTTACTGATAACCCAAAGCTAAAGATGGTAGTAATAACTGTTGCAATTGAGATTATACCAAGAACCATAACCCTGGGTAATAGGATCCATTGAATGATTTTATCCACATAGTCTATGTTCATAGTCCATAACGCCCCTGGAAGGTCCTTTAAACCCGTTTTTAAAGAACCAAGCTGAGATGCTAGCCATCTTCTCCTTTGACGTGAAAATGCATCTGCTTGCTTTGTTTTTTCATCATAAACAAAAACATTGTTAAGATAATCAATAAAGATTTTTTGTTTAAGAAGTAAAGACTCAAGCTCTTTATCTTCACCTGCTGTTTTCAGCTTTTTAACATTTTCTTTAAACCATTTGTATTCAAAAGCCATTCCTGAGCCTATCAAAGCAGCAGATAAACCCAAATTAACATGCCCCAGGCGGAAGATAGAATTATTAATCTCTTCGCTTAAAGCATCAAGGATTGCAATATCTGTATCAAAATTTTTGGCTGTCCTGTGTGTTTGAATAGCCTCAGAACCTGAGTAATAAGCATCATTAATTGATGAGAGAAAGCTCGTTTCCACCACATTGTCAGCATCAATAATTACAGCGATATTGTACTTCTCATCACCCAGCATATCTATTGCATAATTTAGAGCATATGCTTTTGAACTATTTTCCGGACAGATTTCATAGAGTGTTACCGGAAGATCAGAAATTGCCAAATTTGTCTCCTCCTCCATTCTATCTGAAATAACTACAACATCAAAGAGATTATCAGGGTAATCCTGGTCGAGTAAAGAATTTACCGAATCCATTATTACTCTGTCTCCTTTGTATGATGGTATAAAAACAACAATTCTACTTTTCTTTAATGCAACAGGATATTTCTTGTTAGATCCCCACAAAGAGGCGAATGCAAATATGAAAAAATAACCAACTGATAGTAGCATCACTATAAAAAAGGTTATATCAATTATATATAGCAAACTAGTCATTTTAAATATCAGTTATTGAGTTTGTTGTTTATTTTAAAAAAGTCCCGGACACCATTAAAAACAGCTTTAGCCAAATCTGCTCTACCCATAAAAACGAATTTAAGAAAGTCCTTAGGATTAGCAATTAGTACAAGGTAGAAAACAGAGATATATTTAATAGAATTTTCTCTGTTCCTGTATGCATAAAGCATTCTGTTCCTGCTATTATAATATGATTTAACATAACTAAAAATCCCTGTTGATTGACTCTCCTTATGAATAATTATGGCAGATGGCTGGTAAATAATTTTGTAGCCCTGCTTTTTTATTTTTGCACACCAGTCATGCTCTTCATAATAAAGAAAGTAAATCTCCGGCATCAACCCTATCTTATCAATTACTTCTCTTTTAACCATCATTGCAGCTCCGTGTGCCGACGCAGTTTCTGAAAGGGAGTCATATTGTCCGCAGTCAAGCTCTTTATTACCAATTATGCTGTTTCTGATAGTTATTTGTGAGAATTCAGTAAATCCTGCAAACTGAATTATTTTAGCTGAATCCTGGTAGTAAATTTTTGGCGAAACCGCTCCTACATAAGGATCATTTTCAAATGTCTGCATTAATTTACCAATTGAATTGTCAACAAATAATGTATCATTATTGACTAAATAAATATACTTACCTGAAGAGGCCTTTATTCCTAAATTATTTCCACCTGAAAATCCAAGATTCTTTTGACTCCTGATAAATTTATGTTGCTTAAATTCTGTTGCTAAAATGGTGGCTTCGTCTTCAACAGATCCGTTGTCGACAACGATTACCTCATAAGAACATTCAACAAGGAAATCTTCAATGCTATTTAAGAGTTCTCTTGTATGATTAATCCCATTGAAATTCACCGTAATAATTGAAATATCAGGAGAATCAGCCATAATTTTTAAGTTGCTGGCAACTCGCTTGCCTCTAATTCATTATCGATTATTTTACTTCTAAATATTAAAGTCATGCACATGAACATAATAAAGCTGGTGGGAAACTGGCCAATTATCTCCAGGCTGTAAGCAGCAACATACACGCCGGACAGACCACACACAAAGGCCGTTATCAATCCTTTCAGCTCTGTATTTTTAATTTTAAAATAGACAACATACGCCCCGTACGCAACAATGAATAATAAATTAATCAGGTGAATAATCAATCCCACTATTCCTGTCTCCATCCATACACGTACGTACCATGAGTCGCTTGGAATTTTTGACACAAAAGGATCCGGTTTATATTTGGCAAAATTACTCGTAACACTCATCCCAATCCCTACACCAAAAGGTTTGTTCCACATATATGTTCTCAATTTCTGCTGATTCTCAAGTCGTATTAACAGAGATGGATCATCTGAATTGAATGCAGATCGCATTCTTCTGATATAAGTATTGCCTTGCCCATAATTAGTATAATTCAGAAATATAAACGCAAAGAAAACTCCTGTTAATGTAAATATTAGAAGATTTGATTTTTTGGATAATATCGAAAAGAGAGAGAATGCCGCAAAAGGAACAGCAAGTGATCCCCTTGTTCCAGATATTATCATTCCATAGGCACAGGCTAGACCCGTAATAAAGAAAAAGATCTTTGACTTGAAATCTTTAACATATAGAGAGTAGATTCCAAAAACAACTCCATAAAAAGCCATTCCGGTTCCAAAGTTACCAGCATCAGTAAAAAACGAAAAATAACGTATCCCGTAGTATAGTACATGGGTGTTATTGCCTCCCTCGACAAAAAGCCACCTAAGTTCAGCAGCGTCAAAGCCATAAGTTTTCTGAATGAATGCTTTTAATACAGCAAGCAGAGATAAAACAGCCCACAAAAAAAGAAACTGTCTTATTCTCTTTATGTTATCTAAGAAAATTGATGTCAGAAAAACAATTATGACAAAGTATATCCCTAAACTTCTTACTCCTGTCACCCAGGCCACAACTGATGATGAGTTAGGATTGAATATTTGGAAAAGACAATATAAAAACCAGATTATAGCTAAAAAAGTTAGACCATTTCTTGCGTTACCAAATTTAAGATTAGTATTCTTTGACATTAAATTTAGGAGAAGTGCAACTATAGTAACTATAATTATCAAGTCCATTGTAATGCCTGGTGAAATTGCCGTTACATAACGTGAGAGACCTGAAAGTGTGAAATTTGCAATGAAAACTAATACAAATGCCCAGAAAGGATTTTTTACAAATGCTACAAACAAGATAATTATTACTGGGATAATTGAAATTGCAACTCCTGTAACATAACCCATCCTTATAGTGGCAAATACAAAGAGTAAAAACCAAACAATCAGGACTATATACACAAGCGCTCTATTGGCATAACTAAAGATACTTTTTATTATGCTCATAGTTTCATTACTTAGAAGTCAGACCAAACTGAATAATCTTATAAATAAACTCTCTAACCTTTGAGTAAGGAGGTAGCATTCCCATAAAGCTTTCTGCGTTCTCTCTTTTGACATTTGTAAGGTAGAGGTGAACAGGCGTGCTCTGAGCCTGTTGAAGAAGTCTGTCAAAAGCAATTTTGTCAATATCCCGCCATACTTTATCGGCTCTCACAACAAAAAGATTTAAAGAGGCCTCTCTTAATAGTCCTACAGGTATTGTTGATTTCAAGACAGAACGATGCTCAACAATTATAATATCCTCATTATCATAATCAAACAGGTCTGTGAGATTTAATGATAGTATATAATCTCTTGATTCTGGTGATATGTCATCATGCCATGAAATTACCCTTACCCTTAAACCTCTCTCGATCCAATATTCGCTTAATAACTCACATAAATGACTTTTACCCACTCCGCTATCTGAACTGATAAAATTAATTATGTCAGGCCTCTCTTTAGGATTTAGATATGTTACAATAGAGTTTGCTAAATAGTTAGTAGCAATTCTTTCGTATTCACGATTATACCCTCTAAACCGGATAAAGTTTTTCCGAGGGAAGACTCCAAGAACCTTCGCAGGGATGAGTCTTTCAGCTCTATTCTTATCTCTGACTGTACGGTCAATAAGCTCAACTAAAATGAAGAAACCAATAATCAGTATAAGAGCTCCAAAATATGCAGCAAGAACAATAACCTTTCTTTTTGTAGGACTCGGAGAGACCGGGAACACCGGTGGGTCAATAGCCTTTAAGGTAGCGGATGACATCTCCAGAGTTTTTTGCCTCATCAAAGCTGCATTTAGACTAGATAAAAGTGATAAGTACGACTGCTCAGTAATATTAATCTCCCGCTCTTTTCTATTTATAATAGATCCTATAGGAGCAAAGTATGAATACTCTTTATCAAGTGTGCGCCTTACTTCATCCATTACCTTTAATTCAGCACTTGATTTTTCTCTGTTAATAAGTTCCTCAATCCATTGATCAACAAAAGTAGAAGTAGCAATTCCCTCTTTTGTGTATCGCTGTGTATCTATCCCTGTTGAAAATGACTTAAGGTCCTTTTCTGCCTCTGACAATAATTTATTATTTAGATCAATCTCTTCTCTGTAGTTTGAAATTGATGACGTGTCATTTTTAAATGTTTTTAACCGTGCATTTCTTTCAGACAACTTAGACAACGTATTGAGCTTATCGATAAAAATTGTATTGTTTTCAATTAACTTGGCTTGCCCCTTAATCTTCTCCTCCAGATCTGCAACAGCCCGGCTTGATGATGTATACCTTAGTAAAGTTGCATTATAAATCAAATCATAATCCCTTGAAAGCGCAGTAACCATCTCTGTTTGCTTAGGATAGTTAATCACTCGCTTGTCAACATAATACTGTGTAAGAGAGTCTTCTGACGCTCGAAGCTTTAATCCCAGTCTGGCAAGTTCACTTCGGAAATATTCTACAACATTGTTAGTTTCTCCAAATCTAAGAAGCTCGTATTGTTTTACAAATTCATCATTCAATATCTCTAAAGTATTGTAAGCAACACCGGGATCATCTGATGAATATTGAATCTGCAGCATATCACTATCATAAATTCTACTAACCTGGATTTTACTCAGAGCGGTATAGCTGAAATGAGGATGATACCAGTTGAAAAGACCATAAACAAAATTTTCTGGAGAGGCCTTCTCATAAGCATTGAGATTTTCTATCGTTTTCTCTTCTGATGTTTTGTCAATTAATGCTCTAACATCTTTAGGTGTAATTCTTAATAAATTTCTGTAATTTTCTGCCTTAATATAATTATTGTCCTGTAGTGAATCTCCATAAATCATTTCCTGAGCGTACAATCTTAAAGAGACGTTTCTCAAAGTTGACTTTGACTTTATTATGCTTATAAGATTATCAATTCTGTTAGTTACACTTCCCCAGTCAACTTTGCTCCCATCCATACCTGTTTCAATAGTAAAACCCGATGCGATACCGGTGTATATGGTCGTATTCACAACATAGACCCTTGGCATATTTCTGGTTTGATATATTGCAACCAGAGCAGCAAATATTGGTAATAAGATTAACCAATATCTGATTCTGAATATCATTTTTACTATTTGAGACCAGATTTCCATATCTACCTGTTTAAAATTTTTGTATTGGAGATTATCTCAAGTTGTACAATAGAAGATGTCAAAGTGGATTTATATTGTTCAAGTTGAGTCAGAGACAAAACCTGAGCATTCTTTGCAACACTTAAAGCTTGTAAGGATATCGACCCCATTATAAAATCTTTTTGAGCAGCTTCATACTGGGCATTTGCCATTGTCGCAACCTCAATAAATAATTTTAAGTTATTCAGAATCTCCTGAGCTCTAAAGTAATATTGAACAATTTTTGACTTTTGGTCATCATACCATAACTCTTTTTCCTTTAATGTCTCTTTAATCTTTAGCTGTTGTATTTTAATCCGGTTCCTTCTGTCAAATAAGTTTTCCAATGGCAATCTAAAAGAGGCAGCAGCGTTATACCAGATTTGATTACCTCCTGAACTCTGATACACAACAGGGTAATTCGCTCCCAGTTCTGTAAAGGTATTCATGCCTACTATTCCGTACTGATAAGTAGCACCTATACTGAAGTATTGTAACCAATTTCTTCTTTCTGTTTTAAGCTCCAGTTCCTGTATTTCATTCCTATATTCATAAAACTCAATCATGGGACTTCTTCTTGCCCCTTCAAACAAGGAATCAAGAGGTGGCAACCTAAGATTAAGCAAATCTTCAATTGATTTATCTTGAGCATATGTCTTATTAACAATTACAAATAACGCTAATATAAGAACTATATATTTTTTCATGACTTTTAAATTTTTACACATTTTCCTTCTGAATAAAAGCAGTAAAAGTTTTAACCACGATCTTTAAATCCATCCAAAAATTGAAATTCTTCGCGTAATATATATCAAGTTGTTTTCTCTCTTCCGGTGATAATTTTCCGGAATCTCCCCTCTTCTCAACTTGCCATAATCCAGTCAATCCAGCCGGCCCCATGAATCTGTCAATATATTGATCAGATGTAAGTTGCTCTGCTTCGTAAAGAGGTAATGGTCTGTTCCCTACAATAGACATTTCGCCCCTTAATATATTTATCAATTGAGGAACTTCGTCTATACTGAATTTTCTGATAAATTTACCCATTCTGGTAATACGCGGGTCGTTTTCAAATTTAACAAAGTTATTCTGCTGGCGCTTATTCTTTTCCCTTAAGAACTCCTTCTCTGTAATAACCTCATCATCAGAGACAAATGAGTTGTCAGATATGCTGGCATTATCAAATAAATCGTACTGCACTAAGGGAATAGTGGCAATATCGTTTGAACTGTCATAGAATACCGGATCAATCTCTTTGTACTGATTAAGACTCAGGAACTCTTTAAGACGCTTATCGGCATCTTTATACATTGATCGGAATTTTAAAAAGTCAAATACCTTGTAATTGCTCCCTACTCTTTTTGATTTATATATAACTGGGCCGGGACTTTCAATCCTGATAAGAACTGCTATAATAATTAGAAATGGCATTAAAACTACAATAGCTGCAAATGAAAACAAAATGTCAAAAGTTCTCTTCCACAAAGGAATCTCATAAGTTCCCAGAGGAAGATGCCCTCGCGTTGAGTCTGCAATAAGAGCTTGATTTTTCGCAATAAATTCAAGTCCGTTCCTTAGTCTTGTTTCGTTTACATTTGGTGGTACTGTGTCTTTAAGACCGGCTTCCTGGTACCTGGGAATCTCACTTTTATCTACGCTTAATGTTACAAGAATTATATATGAAAGAGGTAATTCTTGTTTAATTAATTTAATTTTTGAAATATCATCCTCTGTAGTTGATCTCTCCAGGAGTACCATTACAGGAAGAGAGCTTATATTTTTGTTAGAAATATTTGAAAGTTGTGATAAATCAGACGTAACTTCAAGCTCATTGTTTAACAACTTGCTGAAATGAGCTATATACTCATTATTATCACCGATATAAACTACAAAAACTATCACTAACTATCTTTTTTATCGTAATTTGCTGTATACTCTCCCAATATGGCATGTAAAAGTACAAAAAAGTGTTAAGAAATTCTTGCGATTACGAAAATATATTACCCCTATATGCCAAGACACCAAAAAACTATTTGGCAGTTTAATATTCAATCATAAATTTGCAGTTATAAATTGAAACAATGACTAAAAATAAACTCAAATTACTGAGAGATTTTCTGTTGCTTATTGCAACATTAATTATACTGGTGTTAGCAGTAATCGCCTTGTTTTCGGGTGATTCAAGGCCTAAACCTGAATCGTACGGCCATATTATTGCCCTCTCAATTCCTGCAATTATACTATCTTCTGTTATACTTCTGATTTATTGGTCTTTCAGAAAGAGCTACATTGCTGTAATTCCACTTATAGCTTTAGCTATAAATTATAATTCTATCCTTAATAACTTTCAGTTTAGATTTAATACAAATGAATCCTCAAAGCAGAATTCAAAGTTAATCAGGATTTCTTCATTTAACATTCATGAATTTATTTACGAAAATGATATCACATCTCTTAGTAAACTGGTAGAATTTTTAGACGTTAACAAAATTGATGTTATTTGTTTTCAGGAGTTTAACTCTCCCGGCTTTATAAACGCATCTGAATTAAGCAGCTCTTTCAGCTTTCTTCCATATAGTTACGTTAAAACAGCTCAGGCAAACTCGATTGGGATGGCAATATTCAGCCGATATCCAATTATCAGATCTGGAAGAGTCGATTTTGAAGACTCGGGAAATGGTGTATTATGGACGGATCTGCAAATTGAAGACAACAATGTAATTCGTGTGATTAACAATCACCTCCAAACTACAAACATCTCAAGAGATCGCGATGCAAAACTCTCCAGTAAAATTAAACATCTTCAGATTAATTCATTAATAAGGGCATCACAGGCTGAACATGTCAGAACCATAATTGACACTACAATTACTCCAGTTATTGTTTGCGGAGACTTTAATGACACACCTCAATCTTACACGTTTTCAATCATAAAAGGTGAAGATCTTGTAGATGGGTTTAGAGAAGCCGGCTCGGGACTAGGTGGAACATACAGAGGGATGGGGGGACTTTTTAGAATTGACTATATCCTGCATTCTAAACATTTTAAAAGCATAAAATACTCTAGCCCCAGGATTAAAATTAGTGATCACAAGCCTGTCGTTTCAGAATTAGAATTTATATAGATTAATTTGATCTTAACACAAAAAAAATGGTCCGGGCTTTATAGTACCGGACCATTTGTGTATAAAACAAATTCTAGAACTTAAATATCTTTTCAAGAGGTGAAGCCCAATAGTTCCTCATTCCAAATCCACCCGCTTTACCAGACACCCTGTCAGCAAAAATTACCTTCTTGGTCCTAACATCAAAAAACACAGCAATAAAGTTACCTATACCATCTTCTTTGTTTAGAAGTTCTGCAACGTACAGCACTCCGTACCCTGTGTCACTTCCTGTGTTAAATGATTTAATAAGTCTGGCGAGATCTGCATCATCAATTTTAAACGCTTTATTGTAAGTAGGCATACCGGCCTCATCCATTACCCTGGCTTTGTAAATAGCTTCATCAATGTTTACATTATCGAATCCCAACGATTCAATTCTTCCAAGATCAGTGGTTTGAGCAATCTGTCTGATATATTTCTTGAAGAAATTTCCGTACTGATATTTTTTTGTCTCTGTAACAATTAATTTATTAATCGCCTCAAATGCAAGCGCTGTTTTTCCGGCATCTTCCTTTACTCCAAAAGTTTTAACTAATGTAAAATCAACGCCATAAAAATTCATTTTGGGAGCTGGTTGTCCGTTGCCCCATCCTAGTGCAAATGCCATCCCGGGAATCAGCACCATAAGACATATTAAAAATTTTCTCATATGGTTAAGTTTTTTATCTATTATTGACCCAAATATAAATTTTTATTGTCAAAAAAGCAGTCCCAATTTGTGAAAATTGAAAGATTTACATGATTTAATGACAAAAAATCACTCAATAATTTTTTTTAACCTTACTTTCAATTCCATTGGATTAAACGGCTTTGAAATGTAATCACTTGCGCCGCGCTCAAGTAAGTCAATCTTTTGGGAGGTACTGTCCTCTCCTGAGAGAATTACGAATGGAATGGACTTGAACAGATCATTCTTTTTTGCATAATCAAGAAACTCAACGCCTGTCATATTGGGCATGTTAATATCTGATATTATCAAATCCGGCAGATTACCATCCTGCATCCAAGCTATAGCTTTTATGGGGTCATCGTAATAGACGCAGTCAAATAAATCTGCTACGTAAACCTTTATAATTTTTGCAATTGTCTCTTTATCATCTACTATTAGGACTCGCTTCTTCACAATCATGTATGAATTTAATACTATACATCATAATTTAACATGTAAAAATAGAAAAAAATAGTATGAAACATGTTGTAAACAGAATAATTGTTGATTTTTAATATATTTATAACAAATTTAAAATCATGAAAAGGATAAAGGGAATTGAAATCATAGACATAGTAGCTGCGTTGATTACATTGGTTGCTTTTGTTCTTGCTGTTAGTGGAAGCATCTCTGGATATATCAGACCTCACCATTTCAAATGGATAGCATTAGCTAATAACGTATTGCCCATAACCCTTATTGTTTGTACATTTCTGATGGTTTTCTGGATAATTAGAAGAAGCTGGGGATTTCTCATTCCTCTCTTCTCAATTATCATCAATACTTTTACTTTGTTATCACTAATTCAGCCAAGAGGAAAAATTGAAATTTTAGCATATCCAAATGAGGACATTGCGAAGGTTCTTAATTATAATGTTCATGAGTTCAGCCCTATTTCAGGGTACGAAGGGATAAACAGTATTTCAAAGTTTATCATTGAAGAGTCTCCTGATATTGTTTGTCTTCAGGAATTCAAAAACATCCCCTATCTCAGCCCCGAAGAGATGATTGGATATTTTGAAAATATCCCATACAGATACATTGAGCATTCAGATGACAGTCACCTAGGATTGGCAATCATGAGCAAATTTAAAATTTTAAAAAGAGGATTTATAAATTTTGAAGATAGTGCAAACAGGGTTATCTGGGCAGACTTATCAACCAAAAAGGGTACGGTGAGAGTAATTAATATCCATTTGCAGACTACAGGCCTTGCTGTGAAAAGGATAAAAGGAGAGGGCATCATCAGCATAATCAAGGCACTCAAAAATAATAATGAGAAGAGGGCAGCACAAGCTGAAGAGGTAAAACTTCTTGTTGATACAACGGTCCATCCCGTTATTCTTTGCGGAGATATGAACGACACACCTTCATCATACACTTATACAAAACTTAAGGGTGAAAAACTGACAGATGGGTTTAGAGAGTCAGGATCAAAACTCGGTGGAACATACAGGGGAATGACAGGCTTGTTTAGGTTAGACTATATTTTCCACTCAAAAGAATTTAAATCAGTTAGATATACTACTCCTGACAAAGAGTGGAGCGACCACAGACCGGTTATTTCTGAATTGGTATATCAAAACTGAAAGTAGATCCCCGTCCCTCTTTTGATTCAAACCATATTGTTCCGTTATTTCTGGAAACGAACTCCTTACACAATAAAAGACCTAAACCGGAACCCTCTTCCTTCTCTGTTCCGTAAGATGAGATATGTATGTTTGTCTTAAACAGTTTATTAACATCAGAGTCTTTAATACCTGTTCCCTTGTCAATTACCGATACCACTACTCTCTCTCCGTCATCACCTATTACCACCTTTACCTCTGAGCCTCGTTCACTGAATTTTATGGCGTTGTTGACAAGATTTCTCAAAACAGTCTTAATCATATCCTGATCAATTCTTGCTTTAGCGTCTGTTGAGCCTTCCATGGTTATTGTTATCTGCTTGAGTTCTGCAACAACTTCGGCCACCTCCAGTTCACCCTTAATTAACGGAAAAAACTCCACATAATCCTGAAAAACTGTTTTTAATCTACCTGTTTGGCTTTTAGTCCATTTCAGCAGATTATCGAGAAGCACGAAAGTATCCTCAGCCAGTCTGTTTCCCATCATAAGGATTTCGTACATATCCTCCTCAAGTTTCTCTCTGTCAACACTCATTGAGAGAGCGTTCATCACCATTCTTAAAGAGCCGACAGGTGATCTCAAATCATGAGCAATAAGGGAGTACAACTTATCTCTTGCCTCAACTGTTTTCTGTAATTCCTCTTTTTGTCTTTCAATCATCCTTTTTGCAGAAACAAGTGAGAGTTGGTGCTTCACTCTTATAAGAAGCTCATCCTTATTAAATGGTTTTGAAACATAGTCAGCTGCACCATTTTTAAATCCCTTTACAATATCTTCAGGGGAGTTAAGTGCAGAGAGGAAAATTACAGGGATGTCTTTCTTATCAGGCATCTTTTTTAGCCTCTCGGCAACCTCGTGACCATCCATAACCGGCATCATGATATCAAGCAGTATAAGATCCGGATATGATTTTGAGATTACATGAAGTGCATCTTTTCCGTTATAAGCAGTAAGGGTTTTATATCCGGCTTTACTTAACATCAATTTTAGAAGAAGCACGTTAGCATCAACATCATCAACGATAAGCACTGTAAAGTCAGAAGGTTTAATTTCCATTATAAGACACTTTTTCTAAAATACTCTATTGTTCTCTTTAATCCTTCATTAAGGTCAACTTTAGGGCTCCATCCAATAATATTATTAGCCAAAGTTATATCCGGCTGCCTCTGTTTAGGATCGTCAGAGGGAAGCTCTTTCATTACAAATTTTGAAGGGGTTCCGGTTAATGAAACAACCCTCTCCGCCAGCTCTTTGATCGTGAACTCATTTGGATTTCCTATGTTTACAGGGCCTATAAATTCGTCAGGAGTGTTATTCATAACCCTTATCATCGCCTCAACCAGATCGTCAATATATTGAAAACTCCTGGTCTGAGTTCCTCCGCCATAAAGCGTTATATCATCACCTTTGAGTGCCTGGACAATAAAATTAGAGACAACCCTTCCATCGTTAGGATGCATCTTAGGACCGTAAGTGTTGAAAATCCTTATGATTTTGATTTTTATATTATTCTGACGATGATAGTCCATAAATAGTGTTTCAGCACACCTTTTACCCTCGTCGTAACAAGATCTTATACCAATTGGGTTTACATTCCCCCAATAACTCTCCTCCTGCGGATGAATTGCCGGATCGCCGTAAACTTCGCTTGTAGAGGCCTGAAGTATCTTTGCTTTTACTCTCTTTGCAAGGCCGAGCATATTGATGGCACCCATAACAGATGTTTTTACAGTCTTAATGGGATTATACTGATAATGAACCGGTGAGGCAGGGCAAGCCAGATTGTATATCTGGTCTACCTCGGCGTAAAATGGATGAGTTACATCATGTCTTACCAGTTCAAAATGAGGATTACCAATAAGATGTAAAACATTTTCCTTTGTTCCCGTAAAGAAATTGTCAAGGCAAATAACGTCGTTTCCTTCATTTACAAGTCTTTCACAAAGATGAGAGCCAATAAAACCGGCTCCTCCGGTCACCAGAATTCTTTTCATTTTCAGTTGTTTTTACCGATACCAATATATCTGAAACCCTCCGCTTCCAACTCAGTTTTATCGTAAATATTTCTTCCGTCAACAACAAGATTCCCCTTCATTAGTCCCTTCAATTTTGACCAGGCGGGCAATCTGAACTGTTTCCACTCTGTCAAGAGGGTTATGGCATCTGCCTCTTTAGCAACATCATAAATATTTTTTCCATATACTACTTTATTGCCAACTCTGTGCTTCGCCTCCTCCATAGCAACAGGATCAAAGACCTTCACAACAGCTCCAGCCTCAATAAGTTTGGATATTACTACCAAAGAGGGGGCCTCCCTCATATCATCAGTATCCGGCTTAAATGACAGACCCCAGATTGCAATGGTCTTCCCTTTTAAGTCACCATTAAAAGCCAATAACAACTTTTTGAACACGACCTCTTTTTGCTCCTCGTTTACCCTCTCAACAGCTTCAACAATTTCCATTCTTATGCCATGCTCTTCACCACTTCTGGCAAGAGCCTTTACATCTTTAGGGAAACACGATCCTCCATATCCTGCTCCGGCATACAAAAAACTCATCCCGATTCTCTTATCTGATCCGATACCCTTCCTTACCATCTCCACATTTGCCCCTGTTGCCTCACACAATCTTGCTATTTCATTCATGAAACTAATCCTCGTTGCAAGCATTGCATTAGCTGCATATTTAGACATTTCTGCCGATGCAATATCCATGAATATAATGGGAAATCCATTCAACACAAATGGCTTATAAAGCCTTTCCATTAGTTGTGCGGCCTTTTTGCTCTCTACCCCCACAACCACTCTGTCAGGTGACATAAAATCTTTAATGGCAGCTCCCTCTTTAAGGAATTCAGGATTAGAGGCAACATCAAAGTCAATATTCAAACCCCTCTTTTCCAACTCCTCCCTTATAACTATCTTTACCTTGGGAGCAGTTCCCACTGGAACAGTGCTTTTAGTAACAAGCAAAACATAATTTGTCATTGACTTGCCCACTGTTCTGGCAACATCAAGGACATATCTCAAATCGGCACTACCATCTTCATCAGGCGGCGTACCAACTGCACTGAATATTATTGAAATATCTTTTATTCCGCTTTCAAGATTATCAGTAAATGATAGCCTTCCTTCACTAACATTCTTGTCAACTAACTCCTTAATTCCGGGTTCATAAATGGGCATAATGCCCTTTTTGAGCATATCAATCTTCTTTTTGTTAATGTCAATACAAACAACATTAACACCCATTTCAGCAAAACAAGCACCAGTTACCAAACCAACGTAACCGGTGCCTACAATGGCAATGTTCATCATCTTCTTAATCCAGGTTTAGTAGTTTCGAGATAGTCTTACGCAGTGTTTCAGCTCTGTAAGGCTTAGTAATGTACTCTGTACAACCTGCCTGCAAAGCAACACTTCTGTCGTTATCATATGCAAATGCTGTAAGAGCAATTATGGGGACCGTAACTCCCATTTGACGGAGCTTTCTGGTTGCTTCCAGGCCGTCCATTACAGGCATTTTCATATCCATAAGGATTATATCAGGCTCAATTGAAGAATATAATTGAATAGCCTCAGCGCCGTTAATAGCACGGAATATATCATATACCCCTTTTAACATTGCCTTGGCAAGTATATAATTACTATCGTTGTCCTCTGCGTAAAGAATTTTTATTTTGCGAATCTCTTCCATAACAGGGTTTAACTTTTGACATATATTATGTAAATTTAACATAAACTTTAATAAATAGTAACCCCTGCGGGAAAAATAAATGATTTGTTGTCCCTAAATGTAATAAAAAACCCATATTACATTTATGTTACCTGATATAACATTATTGTATAATAACTTAATTTTTAAACACTATGTCTAGCACTTCTAGCGACTACAAAGAGATTGAGAGGAAATTCCTGGTAACCGGTGAATTTATTAAAACTGTAATTTCAAGCCATGAAATTGCACAAGGATACATATCAAACGACCCGGCCAGAAGTGTTAGGGTAAGGCTTGTTGACAACAAGGGATATTTAAACATAAAAGGGGAGACAACTCGTGGGGGAATCAGCAGGTTTGAGTGGGAAAAGGAGATTAACCGGGAGGATGCAAAAATTCTACTTGGCTTATGCAAAGGCTATATAATTGAGAAAACAAGACACATCGTTGATTATAAAGGACATATATTTGAGATTGACCAATTTCACGGAGAAAACGAGGGATTATTAGTTGCAGAGATTGAATTGAGTTCAGAAGATGAGATGTTTGAAAAACCCGAATGGATTGGTAATGAAGTTAGTCACGATGTGAGATACTACAATTCAGAGTTATCTGTTACACCATATTCACATTGGTAGCTTTACTTAATATGATAATGTTTATATAACATAATAAGAGGTGCTTATTTCTAAGCACCTCTTATTTTAGTTCTTAATTGAAGCTATCTCTCTTATAGCCTCAATTGCTGTCTCTATTTCTGCTCGTGTAGTGAAAGCTCCTATACTCATTCTTACTGTACCGTGCATATCAAAAGTCCCTATCTGTTTATGTACGAATGGAGCGCATTGTAATCCAGTTCTTACAGCAATATTATAGTCAACATCAAGCATTGTCCCTACATCGGCAGCCTCGAAACCGTTAATATTGAAAGATACAACAGGGTTTTTATTCTCTCTGCCATTTGCGCAGTAAGTAATAACGCCTTTTATCTTTTTTATCTCGTTAACAAGATGTTCCCACAAATCCATCTCCCGTTCATGGATATTTGTTATGCCCTGTTCGGTAATCCATTTTACACCGGCATAAAGGCCACCCACTCCCAGCAAATTAAGTGTTCCATACTCAAGTCTGTAAGGATATTCGTTAAGGTGAGCAAGATGCGCAGATCTCACACCTGTACCGCCTGCTCTCGTGTGTTTAATCTCAATGCCCTCTCTAACATACGAACCCCCGATACCTGTAGGACCCATAAGACATTTATGACCTGTAAAACAATATACATCCACATTACAATCCTGCATATCAAACTCAACCGAACCGGCTCCCTGGCTTCCATCAACTACAAATATCACCCCCCTCTCTTTACATATAGCGCCTATCTCTTTGATTGGCTGAATTGTACCTAGCACATTTGAACAATGAGTAACTATTACAAATTTTGTGTTTGGTCTAATGGCGTTTGCAATCTCTTTTGGGTCAACATAACCCTCAGTGCAAAAGGGAACAAAAGTAGTTTCAATGGTACCATTCTCAGTATGGTGATATAGAGGACGAAGAACTGAGTTATGCTCCAGCATTGTAGTAACAACATGGTCACCTTTCTCAACCAGTCCATTGATGATAAGATTCAAGGAGTCTGTTGCATTATAACTGAAAGTAAGCCTGTTGTGATCAGTTCCTCCGTTAAAAAGACGGGTAAGCATTTTACGAGTATTGTTAACGACCTCTTCCGTTTCAATAGCTGCGTCAAATCCGGATCTTCCTGGGCTGACCCCTTTTGTTTTGTAGAAGGTGTTCATGAAATCGTAGACATACTCTGGCTTTGGATAGCTGGTTGCTGAGTTGTCCAGGTAAATTAGTTTACTCATAGTTTATGTTTTTATAGGTTTTTCAATTACAAGTGCGTCTGCAACAAGCTCTGCAATAGTCTTAATTTTAACTCCAAGTTTATACGTGTGATTAAGTTGAGTCAACTGGTCAACACAGTTATGACAAGGAGTTACAACCACCTTTGCACCACTATTTCTTATTTGATTTGCCTTAATCTCTCCAGCTTTTATTCTTCTGTCGTTGTATTCACTCATGGCCAGCAGACCGCCTCCACCTCCGCAGCAATAGTTATCGTTACCAAATGGAAACATTTCATTTACCTTTTCTGCCGACGCATTCACAACAAATCTTATTTCATTTAACAATCCGCCGTTTCTAACAAGATTACATGGATCATGAATGGTTACAATCTCTTTATTTAAAGCAGGGTCAAGCTTAATTTTACCATCTCTGATATAGGAACCTATTAGCTCAACAGCTGTTGTCATATCAAACTCATACTCTTTTTGCAAATAGTTTGGCGCCTCCCATCTGTTTGCCCTTGAACCATGACCACACTCGCCAAGAACAAGCAGTGCTGAGTCAAGATTTAAAACCTCATCGTGAAGATTTTTAGCTATCGTAGCTGCCTCATCTTTGTTCCCATTGAAAAAACCGTAATTGGTAACATCATAGAACTTGGTAGAGAGTGTCCATGATTCCCCGGCTGCGTAAAATATCTTTGCCATTGCCGATATTGAGAGAGGAAAGAACTTTGGCTCTCTGGGATTGAGAGTGTAGAAAACCCTCATTCCCTTCTTATTTAAAGGAATGGCTGCTTCAGGGTCATTTAGGTCGTCTTTTAGTTCATCCTCCATCCAGCCTATTGTACCTGCAAACTCATCCTCCGGTATAGACATATTGTTACCGCTCTGTACAGCTGCGTCAACTGTAGCCTGAAGAGTTTTGGGGACAAGGTCCATTTGAGCAAGCATCTCCCTGCCTTTTCTCACAACATATGCTATATCCACCCCTACAGAGCAATGCTTTACACATCTGCCACACATTGTACAGGCACCAAAAAGAAGGTTCACCATTTTATCCGCCATAGCCTCAGTCAGCTCCTCTGCACCTACCAAATTGGGCACCAATCGTCCGGCCAAAGTGTTGTAACGTCTGTAGACTGAACTTACTAGTGCAACTTTTGTGGCTGGGATATAATCGGGCATTTTGTACGTTTTATAGAACATACAGCTGTCTGCACAGAGACCACACTTAACACATGCGTTAAGATGAGTTAATAGTTTATTGTCAGTAATTCTTAGGTCAGGTCTGTTATTCATTTCCGGTCTGTTTTTGAGGCCAGGTTCCT
>CAZPRX010000001.1:0-4628 GCA_964588835.1 uncultured Muribaculaceae bacterium | reverse complement strand
ATTCTTAGGTCAGGTCTGTTATTCATTTCCGGTCTGTTTTTGAGGCCAGGTTCCTCTTCTTCCGTAGAAGGTACCCAGATGATATCTTGCAAAGAAGAAGTAGAGAAGATGTCTTGTTTTACCGATGGGAATCCATAGCAGAAGTAATATGAATACAACAAAATAGATACTTTCTCCTAAACCAGTTAAGAGCAGATAGGCTGAAATACCTTGTGCGGAAGTAGTTAGAATATTCGATATAAAATCATCAGCCCCTGAAATTGCTTTTAAATTTTTATTAAGGAGCCTTTTAATCAAAATACCGGCCCCGGATAACGCACCCAGTGCAAGTATAGCTGCTAGTATTCCGGATAAGACAAAAGAGTACTCTAGAATCTTTTGTATAAATAGTACAATGGGAAAAAGCAATAGGGACAAGAAAGTTCCTATATGGAATACAATACCGGCGAAATATGTGGGGAAATGAAGATAGGCAGACTCCTTTTCAAAGGGAGACATTGCTCCTGTAAAAGAGTAAATAACTCCCTTCTCAACGCTTCCGGATGGTTTAGAGTAATCATTTGGCTTTCCTGCTGCAAGAAGTGCAAAAAACTGTTTGGCAAGCATTGAGAGACAGATAATCAATGCTATAACTGAGATTATTCTGAATACGTCCATATTAATTTGAAGTTAGACGCATCCGTCCGGCTTAGGAAGGCCGGCCACTTTACATGCTCCCCTTGCAGGACCCAGAGGGAAAAGTTCGTAGATTTCACGTAACTTAAGACCGGTCTCCTGACAGATAGTTCTTATCATAGGAGCATTACCCTTCTCCTCAAAATTTCTTCTGATAATATTTACTATTGCCCAGTGCTTATCTGTCATCTCTTCAATGCCGTCAGATTTTGCAAAAAGAGTTGCAACTTCAAGGGACCAGAGGGATGGATCAGTGAGAAAACCGTCGCCGTCAACATCAAAAACTTTACCTTCAATTTCAAGAGTAGCCATTCAATTATGTATTTAGAATCTGTTATTAAAAAGTATCGATTACGAAGTTAAAAAAATATCGTTTTGAAAGGAAACTTTAATAAATTATATTTGTTATCATTAAAACATATGTATTTACTTACAAATATTTACAATTATGACTGATCAGGATATTGCACGCACAATCAAGTTACGCCCCATAGGCGAGATTGCGTCTAAACTTGGGATAGATGCCGATGATCTAGAACTTTACGGCAAGTATAAAGCTAAACTTCCCTTAAAATATATCGACAGAAACAAATTCGGCAAGCTCATTCTTGTGTCTGCTATCTCTCCTACGCCGGCCGGGGAGGGAAAGACTACTGTCTCAATAGGTCTATCACAAGCTTTGAACAGGATTGGGGAAAAATCGACTGTTGTGTTGAGAGAGCCATCTCTGGGACCAGTCTTTGGAATAAAAGGTGGAGCGACCGGTGGCGGATATTCACAGGTACTTCCAATGGAGGATATCAATCTGCATTTTACAGGAGATTTTGCAGCCATTGAAAAGGCTCATAACCTTCTCTCTGCATTGATTGACAACAATATTCAAAGCAAAAACAACAATCTTAATCTTGACCCGCGGACTATCTCTTGGAAAAGGGTTATGGATATGAATGACAGGGCTCTTAGAGATATTGTTGTAGGACTGGGAGGTACAGGAAATGGTATCCCCCGCGAAACCGGATTTGATATTACAGCCGCTTCAGAGGTGATGGCTATTTTGTGTCTTGCAAAAGACAGGGAAGATTTGAAAGAGAGGCTGGGGAATATCTTCATCGGCTTTACTTTTGACAAAAAACCTGTTTATGCCCGCGACCTTAGGGCAAACGGAGCAATGGCAGCTTTATTAAAAGATGCAATCAAACCTAATCTGGTACAGACAATCGAGGGTACTCCCGCTATTATACACGGAGGCCCATTTGCTAATATCGCTCAGGGGACAAACTCAGTGATTGCTACACAAACAGCCATGTCACTGACTGACTATACGGTAACTGAAGCTGGATTTGGATTTGATCTTGGTGCAGAAAAATTTCTGGATATCAAGTGCCGCTCTGCAAAATTGTCTCCAAATGCAGCTGTACTGGTTGCAACCGTAAGGGCATTGAAATATCATGGAGGGAAACCGCTAAAAGAGATTAAGGAACCTGATGTTACTGCACTTTCAAAAGGTATTGAGAACCTTCAGAAACATGTTGAAAATATAAGATTATTCAGCCTTGCCCCTGTTGTGGCTATAAACAAATTTGTAACAGACACACAAGAGGAGCTTGATTTCATTAAGGACTATTGCAAGAGCAAGAATATCCCTGTCTCTATTGTAGATGTTTGGGCAAAGGGTGGAGCGGGAGCAGAAGAGCTTGCAAGAATGGTAGTTAATGCAGCCGCAGATTGCTGTCCAAACTTTCTGCCTCTCTATCCCCTTAAAGATAGCGTTGAGAAGAAAATTGAGACTATTGCAAAGAAGATATACGGGGCTGAAGCTGTAGACTATACTGCAAAGGCAAAAGCTAATCTTGCCAAGATTGACAAACTTGGACTTAATGACCTTGCCATTTGTATGGCGAAAACTCAAAAATCACTGTCAGACAACCCGGAATTGCTTGGGAGACCTAAGGACTTTGTTGTTACAGTAAGGGAAATTGAGATTGCTGCAGGAGCAGGATTTTTGGTTCCTATAACAGGTGAAATTATGAGAATGCCCGGATTGCCTGAAGAGCCTTCATCAAACCGAATGGATATTGATAAGGACGGAAATATTACAGGATTATTTTAGAGTCCGCCCAAGGGGGGTACCCCAGGGAGGCTCTTAGTAAGTGTGTATACTCCCCTGAGCAGCAGGTAGATAATTCACGCCAAGCCAGGTAATCATCAGTAGTATAAAAGCAACAGGAAGTATCCAGAGGGCATCCCTTCTGGATATTTTTGCATAATGGGCGTGCATGTAAACCAGATAGGCCGATGCAGTAATGAATGCCCATACCTCTTTGGGGTCCCATGTCCAGTAGTCACCCCAGGCCTCTTTTGCCCACACAGCTCCCATTAGCATACCAAGTACCAGAAAGCCGAATCCGATATGTACAAGATTATCAATCAACGGCAGAAGCTCTTTCTCCCTCTTCTCACCAGAAGAGAGTGTGAGTATTGCAGCTATTGTAGCCGCTCCCATCATTGCATAAGAGAGGATATATACAGTTACATGAGGTACAAACCAGATACTTTGCAGAGCGGGCATCAGATTTGTTCCGTGAATTTCCGGCTTAAGCAGGTTTACAAATATAAAAACAGCAGATACCAGAACACTGTATGCCATTAACCACTTATAATGCCATCTTTTGTATGTTATGTAGCCCACAAGAACAAGGAAAAGTGAGTACCACAATCTCGTTTCGCCCATTGTCCTTAAAGGAGGGTGATCTATATAACTCCATAAAAGTCCAATAAAAGTTGAGAATAATAGCAGCCCTGTAATTATCAGTAGCTCCCCCGGCAAACTTTTTTTAAGCCGGTATAGAGCTAATGTCCCAAGAGTCCATAAGACAAGAGAACCAAGTGCAAAATATATAAATTCGTTCCAGGTCATTCTCTTTTTCCTCCTCTAAATAAAAGTGTTACTGATCCAAGCATCACCATTGCTATCCCGGCATAGGCAGGTAACAGCCAGGGGTCATGAACCAACTCAAAAACAGAAATTTGTGAATCCCGCCCTTTGCTTGTATCATAAGAATATTGATAAATTTTCCAGCTCCCTATGTTAAGCGGACTATTTACCTCAATAACACCACCCTTCTCACGGCCATCCTTTGAAAACACCTCCACCTGAGAAGAGAATCGTTCCGGCTCTGGATATGTCATTGCGAAACAATATCTTTCGTCAATATCAAGAATCATAAACTGCTGGAAATGATTCCCGCAACTCACTCTACCTTTTAACATCTTTCCATCCCTCACTCTCTCCGCAGAAATCACTGCGACCGGTGCCATCATTGGCCTGTAATCAAACGAATCAACTGAGACTCTCCACCCAGAAATAACTCCTTTTTTCCCACCTACTGCCTCAACAAAGGCAGGTCTCTTTACAGGCTGTGATTCTCCAGTTGTCTTATCTACTATTGCAATTTTAGGGGGATATTCATCCATTTTAAAATCCAGCAGTGTAATAGCAACTGGTAGCTCTACCGGCTCCGTTGTCCCGCTTCTCTCACCTCGCCATTCCGTTGTACCTTCAGCTACCGTCATAAACCATCTCTGCATATCGGCAGAACCAGGTCCCGCAGCAAAAAGCAATAATAACAAACCTATGTGATTAAGCATAAAGCCATAATCCTTTTTAAAACGGAAACTGCGCACCCTTTTTCCAATTGCTATGGCAAGATTTACCATGCACATAAGGTATATAAATGCAAATGGCCAGGAGTGTTTAACATCATTCCCCGGCACAAGGCCCATATAAATAGCCATTATTGTTACAATCGCCAGGAGAATTACAGACACCTTACCTGAGCCGAATTTTCTTACGGGCTTGGGAAGTTTAAAGATTACCGGCAGTAGAAGAACTATCCCCAGTATGAGATTAACGGGAAAGACCAAAATCCCGAAATCGAGGGGTCCTATGACAA